>NZ_JAVDDX010000007.1 GCF_030848575.1 Haloarcula sp. H-GB4
AAGGACGACACTTGATGACTTCCGGGAGGAAGACACATGAGCGACCCAATTCTGGATAAACTCCCTCCAGAGCGGTTGCTGGACGCCGACCACCTCCAGCCAATCGTCGCCGGCATCAACTGTATGCACTCAATCGAAACGATCCAGCAATATCTCGCCTACGAGAACCAGCACGAGAGCCGGACGCCAGTCCAGTCTCGGCTTCGACTGCGGGCACGCGAAGTCCGTCGCGATGAATCGGATGCCGAGTGACAAGCCGCCATGTGATTTCTGTACCCCAGTGGGGTGAGGGGCGTCCCACTGAGGGCGCTCCGCCGACCGATTATGAGTAAGAACAAGACAGACGAGACAACTGCACAGCAATGCGACAGCCTCGACATCGACCCCGAGGCCGTGGATATCGGCGATGGACTGAAAACGGCTGAGGGAACGTCTGCAGTCGCTGTCGTCGGTGTTGACGCTGAGAAGGAGCAGGTGAAGGTGTACTCCCCGTCCGGCGAGCAGACGGTCAATCGCTGGGTCAGCATGGACCTGTTCAGCGTCCATTCTCCGAACGAGGACATCCAAACCGACGCCGACCGTGAAGAGTGGTTGAACGAGACGCTCCCGAAGAAGGCCCGGCATGTCGACGGTAATGTGTACCCACTCAGGTACACCATCGACGAAGATGGGAACGTCATCGCGACTTAATCGAAGAGTCGTACCAGCCTCTCTTTCGCTTCCTCTCACGCTCACGGTTCCCGAGCGCAAGCGCTCGGGGAACACGCTCCACCTTGGACCGGCAGGCCGGTCCGGCGGTCCCGCTTATAGAGGCAGGCAAGGTCCGTCGCGATGAACCGGCATCCGAAGAGCGCGCCATCGGGCAATTTCTGTGCCCAGTGGGGTGAGGGGCGTCCCACTGAGGGCGCTCTACATACCGATTATGAGTAAGAACAAGACAGACGAGACAACTGCACAGAAATACGACAGTTACCCCGATCCCGACGCCATCGTCCACTTTGGCGATGCCTCGGAGGCACTGGTCGAGTTGGTCGAGGAAACGTTGGAGACTTCTGAGAACCTGTCAACCTCCCGTGATCCATTGCCCGAAACGACGCTACTCGTCGAGGAGGTCGACAATGAGTGACGACCACCTGTTCATCGTTGTCGAGGGTGTCGGGCCAGCTGATTTCCCGGAGAACGAAGCGAGTGCCACCAAGCAAGACGAGGCTGTTGCCCTCGCGAACGATATCCACGATCTGATTCGTGAAGAGTACGGCAAGGAAGAGATTGAAGGCGTTATTCCGGTGGTCAATCCTGACGCCCACAAGCAGATGCAGGCGACCGAGCTCTGACCGGGCGGTGAGAAGGCAGGTTCTTTAGCCACAGTGCTGGCTGCAACGTTTTCTCAGTAAACAGTGTGCCTCACCGTCATCGTTACATACTCCCTCTTCGGGAGTTTATTTCCGAATACCTCCGCTGTGAGGCGAGGTTGCAGGAGTCTTTGTGTAGAGATACCGGCCAGCGTGCAAATCACAGGACAACCATTGATGACACCACCATCTGATTCACAGGACGACGAATACGTCGCAATCATCGATCAAAAAGAGGTAACGGACGAGGTCCGGGACATTGCTATCAAATATGATCCATTGAACCAATCTGGTCATGAAGGATTCCATATCACTGCTGACGATGAGCTTCATATTGACGATGCACTGGTGATGAAGGAACACGGATTAATCGAAAAAAAGATCCCAAACGATTCGATTCAGATCGTCCCACTTCCATCTGAGACGGGACAGCTAGTCAATCAATATGGCAACAATGGATTTCGACTATACAATCTTCCTGCTCCAGAAGACGGGTCCGTCATTGGATTACTTGGGCGCAATGGAATCGGAAAAAGTACTGCACTCCGTTGCTTATCTGGGCAACTTAAGCCGAACCTAGGACATCCAAATGAGGAGATAGACTGGGATCAAACAATTGAGCGGTTCCGTGGGACAACACTCCAACAACATCTCGAGCGACTTCGAGACGGGTCTGTGACGGCTGCGTACAAAGAACAGCGTGTGGAAACTGTATCTGAATCCGACGATGAAACCGTCCGTGAACGGCTATCCAACCAGCCAAATGATGCTGGTCGGTTTATCGAAGACTTCCAGTTAGAATCGATTCTGGACCGGCCGATCGCCGACCTCTCTGGAGGGGAACGGCAACGCGTTTCGATTGCGTTCACACTGCTGAGTGATGCGGATCTCTATCTTATTGATGAGCCTTCGTCGTTCTTGGATATCAAACAGCGCCTCACGGTAGCTAACACAATCCGTGACCACGTCAGAGAAACGGACTCAGCGGCTGTCGTCGTTGAACACGACTTGGCAATGCTGGATTTGCTTTCTGATGCAATCCATGTTCTCTATGGCAAACCGGGTGGGTTTGGGGTTGTTTCTCAACGGCTCCCTGTCCGGACAGGTGTCAACCAATTTTTGGACGGACGGTTGAAGGATGAGAACGTCCAGATTCGGCGGAATTCAATTGATTTCCCATCTGCAAACGAGCGGCGAAATCAATCTAATGAAGCACTACTTGAATATCCAAATCTTAAGAAACATTTCGACGAATTTTCACTCTCTGTTGAACCAGGCGAGATTCGGTACGGTGAATCAATTGGAATCCTCGGAGAAAACGCTCTTGGAAAAACTACATTCGTGAAACTCCTTTCAGGCAGTCTCAGTCCTGATGAAGGGACGATTCCGGACGCCACGACAGTCTCATATAAGCCACAATATATCACACCGAACACGGCAGAATCTGTTCGAGAACGTTTCATGGAGGTCACAGATATTTATTCACAGTCCTTCCAAACTCGGATACGTGACCCATTCGATTTAGAAGAACTCTATGATAAGTCTCTAAACTCGCTCTCTGGCGGGGAATTACAGCGTGTTGGGATTGCTCTCTGTTTCGCGCGTGATGCAGATGTCTATCTTCTTGATGAACCGTCTGCCTTCTTAGACGTTGACAGACGGGTGGCTATTGCTGATCATATCCGGCAACTCAGTGAGCGCATAGACCAACCAGTACTCGTTGTTGACCACGATCTGTTTGTAATAGACCGAGTAGCTGACCGACTAACTGTCTTTGACGGGATCCCAGGCGAACAGGGTCATGCAATGCCACCTCAGTCGATGCGAAAAGGAATGAATACGTTCTTGTCCTCTGTTGGAATCACGTTCCGGCGGGATAATCGAACTGGTAGACCACGGGTCAATAAACCAGGAAGTCAGCTGGATAGAGAGCAGAAATCCGATGACGACTATTATTACACAGGTTGAGAAACGCAGAATCACTTCTCAGTGACCGCCTCTGTGTCGTAAACGTCAGGGATTTTTGAACCGCATCGCCGCGTTATGAAGTCGTTGTTCCATATTTTGTGGATATCTGAAACATTCGCAATCAATCATTACTAGTGGCGGACTGACGAGCGAATATGAGTACGTCAGTCGACCCATTTAAGAAGTCCGTGACGTGGGTCGCAGATACAGGAGTTTTCATCGCTTGTGATCATCAGCAAAATAATAAATATGCTGCTCTTGAGCGCCCCACCACTCGGAATGACTCCACGTTCATGATTCCTTAGTACGCCTACGAGGGGCAGACTGTCGCGTAATTTTTGCGCCCCCGTGGGTTGAGGGGCGTCCCACAGAGGGCGTTCCGCCTGTCATTCATGGCTACCACAGAATCCAGTAGCGACGCCGCCAGCACCGACGAGAGTGAGATTGCAGAGGCCAGCCCGAACAGCCGTACTGTTCGAGCGCTGACCGAAGTGATGACCGTGATGGACTCGATTGATCGGGCACGAAACGCCGACGACCTCTTCTTGGTCAACTCTGGCTCTGGTTCAGAGTACCTTGTCGACGCTCGAACAGGGAGTTGCGAGTGCCCGTGGAAGCAGTACAATCCCGGAAAGGAGTGCAAGCACGAGAAACGAGTCGCCTTCGCGACCGGCGAGCGACCCATCCCACAGTGGGTGGACGACGACGCTCTCGACGACCAGTTCGGCTTGCACGTCGACGGCGAACCTCGAAAAGCGGTCGCTGACGGTGGAGTCATGCAGGTGCGGTTCAACGACGGCGGCGTCACAGACCCCAAAGAAGACCCATTGGCCGTTACCTCCGACGATGAACCGCGTACGAAGCGAGCGAAACGGGAAGATATGGATGTCTCCTTTCTCGCAAAGCCCGGTCGCTACGAGGTCCACTCAGCATCGGATAGTCGGTACGAGGTTGACGTGCTTGAGGAGACGTGCTCTTGTCCTGATGAGGCAGAGCGATGTAAGCACCGTCGCCGGGTCGAGATCGAGATCGAAGCCAAGCGAGTCCCCCGCCCGGATGGAAAACTGCCCGACGCCTGACCGGGCGCCGCAGCGTGTTTTCTGAGCCTCCAGTCGGGTGAGAGGTATCTTCTCAATGTCTTCACAAACTGTCCAGACAGAGCTGTTTGCAGCTGCACAGGGCTGTCCCAAATGTGGCGGCACGCTCGATAGCAGCGGGCGGGAAACGCACTGTGAGAACTGTGGCCTGGTAACCGAAGCAGACCAGATCGACCATGGGCCGGAGTGGCGAACGTACAATCGAGAGAAACAGAAGCGGACGGGTGCGCCCCGAACAGCCACTCGCCACGACCGGGGCCTGTCGACGAACATTGGGAGCGTCGATAGTGCAGACATCCCTTCGAGACGGCGTCGACGGCTTGCTCGCCAGCGTCGGCTCCATGGGCGGTCGAAGTACACCAGCAAGCGCGACCGGAACCTTGCCCACGGGCTCGGTGAAGTCCGACGCATTGCGAGTGCGTTGTCTGAGAGTCGGTCGGTGAAAGAGCAGGCATCCACATTCTTCCGGGAGGCACAGGATGCAGACCTGCTAATCGGACGGTCGATTGAAGGCGGTGCAGCGGCCGCTGTTTACGCTGCCTGCCGATGCAACGGGCTCGTGACGATGGAGACGGTCGCTGACGTTGCTCGATGTTCTGCGTCGCACGCCTGGAACTGCTACCGGACGTTCCTCGTGGAACTCGAACTTCCGATTCCAGTATCGCTCCCGGTGGACTGGGTGGCACGGATTTGCTCGGATCTCCCGCTTGATGTTGCGCCGGAGGTTCGACAGCGGGCACTCGAACTGGCAGAGCAGGCGACCGAGTCCGCCGAGGTCAACGGACGACCGGATGGGGTTGCAGCCGGTGCTCTGTATCTCGCCGGTCAGGAGTTAGACATCCGGCTCACGCAAGCGACGATAAGCGAGCCGCTGGATGTGCACCCAGAGACGATCCGCCAGTGGTTCCAGCAGATCGAGGAACACATCGTTGACTGAAGCGTCGTGACGGGCTGTTTTGTGTGCCCCGATGGGGTGCAGGGCGGGCAGAAAGCGCGTCCTGAGAGAGAACGTATGTCTGTAACTGATACTCCCGAATCGGCGGCACAGCACGACTCCGAGACTGCTCTTGGGTCGGTCCCAGCGCTGCGGTCGCCAACGAAGGTCGTATCGTTTGTCGAACGAGTTCTCGTCGAGCTTCACCACGAAGCGCTGGCTGCTCGATATGTGACCGACATAGGGCAGGAAGGGGAGAAGACAATCTGGTGTCGGGTCAAGCACACGGAACTGGACGTCGACGCGGAGTATGTTCAGATTCGGGATGATCCACGATTAGGTGTTGCTGTGGAACCGTGTTCGCGAGCGACAGTCCGAAAGCGACTGTGCCAGTGTCTTGACCACGATCGGACTGGGCGCATCGACGTTCGACCACTGGCCGGTGTCTCGATGGGCGACGATTGAGCTGTGCTTCAGGTCTGGTCTCGCATCGGCAGGCAGAGATCGCCGAGGGCAGCGTACTGACGAAGAACACAGAGATGCGGGCAGACGGTCGTCGCCTGGAAGACTTCGCAGCTGCACCAGCCGGCGTGGGTCCCGTTGGGATGCTCGGCCAGAGAGCAATTAACCGGACAGTCGTCGTCGACGGAGACAAGGAACAGGTCCGGACGACCGCCCTCCGTTACATCGACATCGGCATCGAGCGCAGCGTTCCACGTTGCTGACCGGTCGTCACGAATCTGCCGGAAATCAAGATGGCGGGTCCCGCTGGGCTGGCGGGATATCCATTGGTCTGGGGGCGAACACTCGCTAGTCGTGGTGGGGGACTCGGCTGTTTTCATGATGAGTCCTCGTACTAACCATTAGATTCTCAAACAGCAAAAAAGTTGTCTTAGAGACAATAGGAAGCGAATTTTGTGTTTCTCTAGTGGCTGAGAGAATCCAATAATGAGCAGTAAATACCGACGTGGTAATCGCGGTCAGAAAAAGCTAAAATGGCGCTGGAAAGACGAGTCTGACAACCGGTCGTTGCCCCAATCGTGGGCCGACAAGGGTCGCACAGAACCTCCCGAAGAAGACGAGGTGCAACTGTACGCGATCCAGTGCCGGGCAGGGCTCCGGCTTGAGTGGTTGGTCAATACACGAACGGGGAAGTTACTCAGAGGACCACTGAGCGAGAAGCCGGGGCTTCGTGTGCTGTACGTCACCGCTGACGGTGAACACGCGCTGATGAAAGAGCTGGATGCCCGGGAAACAGACGACAGTTGGAAGCCGCCCAAGCAGTTCGCCAGTGTCATCGCGAAGGACAGAGAAGAGGTCGATCCGGTTCCAGACTCCAGTCAAGACTGCTACCGACGCTTGGCCGAAAACCTGTATAGCGTGGATTGAAAACGGCGATTTCATACCAATATGCTCATGTATATAATATTGTAACCGCGAATATGCATGACCTGACAGGATTCCAACGAGACTTATTGTTCGTAGTCGCTGGGAAATCCAAACCGGCTGGTGTCGCGATCAAAGACGAAATGGAAGAGTACTACGAGAAGACGGTTCATTACGGCCGACTTTATCCAAATCTGGATACGCTCATCGACAAAGGTCTCGTCGAGAAAGGGAAGAAGGATCAGCGGACGAATGCCTACCGTATCACCAATCGTGGGCGTCGAGAGATTCAAGCCCGGCGTGACTGGAAGAATAAGTACTACAACTGACCAGATTCACGACTGTCGGCAGGCCAGATTTTGTGACTCTCTCTGGGCTGAGAGAGCATGGCTTCGCCACAGATCGACGTCGACGAGATTGTTGAAACGCTTGAGCAGATCCGTCAACGAGGGCACAGCGCCCACACGGTCTTCCAAGACTGGGTCAACCTCATGCTGTTTGCGCTGCAGCGCCGGGACGACCCATATCTGGAGATCGTCGACGACTACCGCGAGCGCGGCGATATGGACCATCCCGAGGGGCAACGGTCAGTCGACCTCTTCTCGAAAGCCTTCGGTCAGTTGCAAGAACGAATGGCATCCACCGATGCGGACGTTCTGGGTGCTGTTTACGAGGAATACGGGATGTCGAGCGATGCCTTCGGCCAGCACTTCACGCCGCATACGGTCTGCGAGATGATGGCTGAAATCGCCGGCATTGCAGACGAGAGTGATACCGACGACCGGCAGACGGTTCTTGACCCGGCCTGTGGGAGCGGTCGGATGCTACTGGTTGCCGGTCGAAAGCAGCCAGACGCGCTACTTTTCGGGCAGGATAAGGACCCGCTGTGTGCCCGAATGACAGCTCTGAACTGCTGTTTCCTGAATCTCGATGCTTACGTTATCCAGGGCGACTCACTGACTGTCGAGTTTCAGCAAGCGTGGCAAACCTCGTACTCTGCGTTGGGCGGCAGCATTCGCGAGCTAGACGACGAGGAAATCTCTGAACTTCGTGAGTGGGTGACCGACGCCTTCGAGAACACGGTCGAGGACAGCAACGACCCCAGTCCAGAGCAACAGACAGACACGGGCTCGGAAGGTCGAACACCTCCAGTTACGGCGTCTGTTCCGAGCGAGCAGGCCGGTCTGGATGCGTTCAAGAGCAGCGATTAGCGGCTGTTTTGTGTCCCCCAGTCGGGTGAGGGGCGTTCCAGTGAGAGCGTCCTGAAAAGAACCATGTCAAACGAAACAGACGAAGATCAAGACACGGCTCCAGACTCAGTTGAGAAGGTAGAACGAACAGACATCGGCTGTAGTATGGAGGCTCGGCTGAAACGAGGAACCGGAACACGAGACGAAGACGCTGTGACGATCAAGGCGAAGGGTGAAACTGCCGAGGAGACGATTGCAGAGTTCTACACGCTCTTAGAAGAGCACGAGCAGGAGATCGGTGGCCGGCTTCGGGATGTTCAACCCGAAGAAGACAACTAGGAAGCCGACGAGTAGGATTCTCTGTTTTCATTCACTGCCGATGATATCGTTCGCTTCGTCACGGGTGCGTTTCGCCGCTTCTTGAGCGTAGCCCTCGTGTGTTGTCTCGATAGACTTGTGCCGCAGTACGTCCTGTGCCAGCTGTGGGTTTTCGCGATAGATTTCTCGCCCGAGGCCACGACGAGCGCCGTGTGGCTTTAGTGGCTCTTCGAACTCATAGTCGGACCACTCGCAGAGCTTGGCGAGGATATCGCGGGCTGACTGCGTTGTGATTGACGGTGTCGGGTCTAGAGCCTTCGCAGCGTTGTCCAGCCGCGGAAACACGGCTTCATTCTCGTCGGGCTCTCGAAGCTGTTTCCAGCGCCGGAGTGGGCGAAGCGCGTCGTCGAGGATCGGCGCAGACTCGCGGGTTCGATTCTTTCCGAATACCTGCATCGTGCCAGCATCGAGGTTGACGTGCCGCCACCGCAGGCCGTTACGCTCTTCATCATCGGAGACGGCGACGAGTTCCGCGCTGCGGGCTCCGGAGTAGGCGAGCAGGAAGACGAGCGCTTGGTCACGATAGGCCGCCGTCCGGTCGACGTCGTCGCTCTCGCCGGCATTGTCGACACGGGCAGTGGCAGTCGCGCAAATGGCTTCGCGGTCGCGTGTCGTCCAGTACTGTTGGTCAGTTTCAGTCTCGTCGGTCGGAAGCGGCCCCTCGGCGTGGTTAGTCTTGGCTGGGTTCGTCGGTATCAGCCCCTCGTAGACGGCCCAAGTGAGAAACGAGCGGACATACGCGAAGTACCGCCGTGCTGTTTCCGGCGAGATATCGTCACGATCGTCGGCTCGGGCTAGATCACGAGCGTACTGCCGGCAGAGATCATCGTCAATGTCCTCGGGGCTGGTGATACCATGCTGGTCCCGACTCCATGCCGCAAATTTCCGCAGCACGCTGGCGACGTTTGTTCGGTACCGTCCGGAGTCGATATCGACCAGCCGTTTCTCGATGGCTGTTTCGAGGGCGTCATCCCCGGGAGTAGCGTCGTACTCAGGCGGAAGCCGATCCATGCTTCCCATACAGCGGCGGTCCGGGTAAAATTGGTGGTGCTTATTATACTAATACAAACCTAAACTCAAAACCAGAATATCACCGTTTCAGGCACTCTGTATCTGAATATTCGGGCTTTCTGTGTCTGATAAATTCTATGTAGCTATATCATTCTCGCTCAAGTGGAAGTTGAGACTACAGCGGGTTTAGCGGGGCTGTAATGCGTGTATTTGGACGAATCGTCGAGCGGAAGCCGCTCCAGATTGGCTCTCAATCACTTGTTCATGTTGTACGGCTGACTATATTGCCAGATTCCGAAGATTTTCTATAGTGTAGCCACTCAGAAACCGCGTTATCCCCTGATTGAGCCCCTCTCTATCCGATTCCAGTTTCCTTCTTCAACAACGTTAGCGTGTTATCTGCCGTCACCATCGGTGAATGTTCGTACTCTCCGGTCAACTCCACCTGCACAAGATCCACTGCTCGCCAGATCGAGTACAGGAGACAGGCAAACGCGAAATAAAAGAACCGCAACCCGAAATCTTTCGACGTCGTCGCGGCCATGAACCGCTTAACAGTTGTTGCAAATACGATTTCTTTATTCAGTCTGCGACGTGATTTTTCGTGCCGATTCTCCCGTCACACATGAGTTATCTCACCCGGTGACCTTCGTCTTTTTCTCTGAGTTCTGACACTGATTCGAGCGGGATTCGACGGGCTTCACTCGTAGCTCTCCGAAGCCGTACTTCGAGTAACTGCCGACCCGGAGGATGCCGCTCTTCGCGGTCTCCACCGGGCGGTCGCCCTCGTAGGCGACCAACTGCCCGTGGTCCACCGTCTGGAGCTTGTACACCTCACGTTGCTCCAGCACCTTCTCCTCGCGTTCACGGAGATCACGGCGGCCCTCCTTCCACCATCACGGCCCCAGAAAAACGCCACTCCCTAATATATTTGCCACAGAGTCGTCATTACTTGCATCTTGGTCAGGCATGTTCTTCACCCCGTTATACTATGTCTGGGGATGAAAGGTTCCCCCATTGCTGAACATAATCTTCATGCGGGCTAAAGAGACGGCTGAGCCATCGTACAGAATATGAGACTAATTCCTCAGCAGCGACCTTCCCCTCCGTTTCCTTTACCACCCACACCAACTGAGGGAAAATACACTGATTGGTTTTCGTATCAAGGAAGCTTTCCTGCCAAGCACTAAGAACCGTTTGAAGCGCCTCATCGCCCTGCAACTCTAAGAGTACACGTCCTAGCTCTTCGAGTCGCCCGCGGCCGTAGGAATGCCACGACAGCAATCGTTTCTCTGCAATTGTCTCCTTCAGTAATGAGATCGCTATTTCTTGTTCTCCTCGATCTACAAGCGTTTCTGCGATAGGTACTGCCGCTGTGGGTCGATAGCCCAAGTTATTAACAATAGCTCGGCCAGCATTAATTATATCATCTGTTGGCTGATCTTCGAATTCGTGCTTTGTAACTGGGTCATCATATGAATGTTTCAGAAGAATTTGATGTATCTCCTTGCTGAGTGAAGCCGGCTTTTCATCTGGGCTACTGTCGTACCCTTCTGAGCCATCATCATCAGCGACGATATCTTCCGGAATCTCAACCCCGTATTCATCAGCCAGACGCTGGATTTCGGTTGCTTGACTCTCATCAACACCGTCCCTCACAAAATCACCTTTGTTCATACTCCATAGGGCATATTTTGCTTCGTCATGCCAATTCCGCTGAACAGCTATCTGTGCAGCGTTAGCGAAATATTGCACGTACTGATTAGAATATCCAGATGATTCTATCCATTTCTCTTGGATATAAATTAGCTCGTGCAACTCAGATTTGGTTATGCCGTTTGGGTTTCTAAGCCGCCACCGCCAAATCCTCCGTGCTGTTCCTCTATCTGTGACAGTAGACGCAACATCACTGTAATCAATAACGTCCTCTTCCAGAAGTGTAGATAAAAATTCGTACTCAAGATGGCCTGTTTCATCACCATCTGTGAGCGAATGTAGCAGAACAGCCCAATTGCTTAGCTGAATGCTAGTTCCCAGATGAGATTCCCAATCTTCTACAATAACTTCAAGCCCATCCCAAACATCGCCTAAGAACCGATCTTTGTGATATCCATACCGAAAGCTACGCTCCACTGCCTTTCGATAGTATTTTTCAGCAAGTTTCGTATGATCTGATTCAGCAGCACGGAGGGCTAGATCCATCAACTCCCGTGTCGGAGGTTCCCCTTCAGGAGGTGCTGTCATTATATTCCTGAACTCTTCTTCCCAAACATCAGGCAATTCTTCATTGTCAAATACCTCATCTCTTGCGCGAAGAATATCTCTAGCAAAATTATTCAATAAGAAACTATCGTAGGCTTCTGAGTCGGCTAAAGAAAATACTCTATTGAGCAGATCCTCCGATCCGTATTCAACTACCTCATTGAATTCATAGATGGTATCTTGCAGTATGGACTGATACTCGCTTCTCTCAAGGTTCTGGGGTTCAGGATCTGCTAACTCATGGTTGTCAAGAATTTCTGTGAGTATCTCTAGAGCAGCATCCGCCCATCTCCTTGTCATTTCGATGGACCTTCGTGTAGTAGCTGCCCCGATGACCGCCACCAACTCCCTAATCCGAGGTTGCTCATCAGCAAGTTCAGTAATAGCGTCTCGGACGGCTTCGGGTGTTCTACCCATATCCGCTAGAATCGCGCCAACATAGTAGGCGTCAGTAAATCGCGGATACGATTCATTCTGATTTCGAGGCTCACCGAAAGATATATTCTCCAAACCAGCTTCGACTCTGTGTTCGGGTGCCCCACACACCAAGATTGTATGAAGCGCTACAGGGGAGAGATCATCATAAGATTTGACTTCGTCTATGAACCGAGTTTGCCATTGGTTGGGGAGATGATGTCCAATAGTTTCAGCTGCTTCTAATGTCTTTTCTGGATTATCAAATAGCCACTCTGGTGGCGACGGTCGGTTTTTCAGATGGTGTAGATTTTCTCTAATACCCCGGAATACTTGATATGTGAAGTGTTCTTCTGCTCCTTCAGTAACAATCTCTCTAGCGTGAATCCAGAAATCATCCGAGTCAAGCAATCTTGCTGCGGTTTCAAAATAGGCCTCAGGATTCCAGTCGAAGGAGTGTTCCTCCCCCTCCTGCTCTTCAATCCATTCCATTAGCCATTCGGGCTCTAGTTTGTCCTCCCAGACCTGAGATACTGATTGCATTGCTTCAAGGACTGACCCGCTCCCTGGGGCGTTCTTACGTATCCGATTAAGATATTTGATCGCCCTTTCTTCATCTCTGATTGCTAAGAAATATTCCAATCGCTCATCAGCGTATATAGATAGCATTTCATTAGCCGTTGTTCCCAACATTATGCTATCAAGTAAAGAAAAATAGTCGGCTTCCTCTACTGCTCCATCAAAGGCAAGCTCTAGTGCGTCTATGATCTCATCAATATGTACTCCTTGACGCCACCACTCCAGAACGTTATCTTGAGTGGCAAGACCCTGAAGAACTTGGAGTCCTGGGCCTCTTTGTGCGTGATATCTCAACCTCGTTGGATAATCAGGCGCTTTTTCAAATTGATCTAGATAGTAATCGCAAAAACTCTGATGGATACTTTTGCGCTCATCATCTGACAACGCCCCCTCAACAAATTCACGGAAACTGGCGTGGAATATCCGATAGCGGTCTGGTTTCGTTTCTTCAAGTGTGTGTGCAAGCACGCCGCTGTCTAATCTCGTTTGATTCTGAAGCCAAGGTAAATCAAGTATCCGGTGGACATGTTCAGATTCTAATGCCGTTTGACTGACCGCAATGAGAGATAGAACGTCCCGAGAACGGGGTGTTGTTGGATCCCACAACTCCTCGTAGTACTCTTCTAACTTACCGTGAACCTCAGGAGCATCAGCGACGGCATTGCGAAGCCCTTCTTTTCGATCTCCCTCTTCTTCCGCTGTTCTAAGGAGGTGAGACAGTATCACTGGAAGACCTTCTGAGACATCGTACACGGAAGAAAGAAGTTCGGATTCTATGTCAATGCCGTTCTGCTCATAGTATGTTCCAACTTCATTTTTTGTCCAATATGGAACCACCTGACGATCATCAATTTTTAGCACGTCACGGCCGTCAGATGACAGTTCTCGCCCGACCATCAGAAGACCAAGTGGATCGGGGAAGGTTAGATTTCCAATCTCTTCAATAACAGTCCCTTTTATGTCATCAAAGGAGTTCATCCCCTCTGAATGGGGTAACGCATGATCAAGTCCGTCGATTATTATTAAGCCCTGTTGATGGTGTTCATCAGCCCATTTAGCAACTGTATCTATATGCTCCTGTAACTTCTCTGTGCCAGTCCAGATTGGATATTCGTCCGGTGAGAAGGCTTCCGGAAATTTTCTCTGAAGTTCTGCTGCTAACTGATTACGAAACCAATTCGGATCAATTCTATCTCTTTTCTGTTCTGGTGTGTCTGTAGGATCATGGAGATAATACCGAATAGTCTGAACATTTTCTTGTTCAGTAACACCATCAGAGAGTAACTCAATCCCAGTTGATTTCCCGCTTCCCGGGTCACCCTCTATGAGTCTGCGGTCACCGGGACTGACGAGAGTACCTTGTAAATTATGAACCCAGCTAGGGATGATGCAATCCTCATCGACTGGGAAGTTTTGGGGTATCTCTTCCGCAGACGGGGATACCTCAAGGCGATCTGCAATAGCCGGACGAGTGAGCTCGTCACCTGGGTCTTCCCGTACTCTCTGCGCAAGACTAATTGCTCGCTTTACAAGGGTTTCGGCGCTTCCGATTCGCGGATTTTCTTTTTCACCGAAAATTGGCTGAACACTCTGAAGAATCTCCTGAAAAACTTTTGTCTTCGACAGCTTGTATTCTGTATCGACTCCAATCCCTTGGCCTAAGTAGGGGACATCGAATATGAACTCAATCTCTGAGTTTTCAGAAACAGTACCTGCGCTACCTTGGATAGTTCGAGTATTGAACTCAAAATCGCCGAATAGCGATAAGGTCTCTGTTTTGTCCGATAGTTGTATCTCAGATGGACGTGGTTCATTATACGATGTTAATACAATGAACCGAGAACCTGCATCTCCTTCTTGCCTGGCTTGAGCTGATTTGACCATCTTCTCAACATTGAGTCGTCCTGATCGATCATTTAAATCAATCTGTAACAGTCTATAGTCTGGGCTGTGTTTTACTTGAATACAGATGGTCTCACTACCGGTTTCTAAGACGACGTCATCAAATCGATCATCATCGTCGTAAGCCGCTTCGATTTTTACACTCTCTGAATCACCAAATAGAACGGTTAGAATACAAATACCCCCAATGATATCCTGAAACAGATCCCCGCGTGAAGCTCCCGCCTTTTGTCGTGATTTTGCTGCCACCTCTGATTCACTCATTAGTTAGAAATTGGGAACCACCAGTATAGAACTAGTGAACTATAATCATCATCTGAGCCAATGTTTACACCATAGAGGAAGTGAGTCGTCCCCCATATCAGGTTTCTGAACATAAATTGGCAACACTATTATTCCATTCTAAGAATGGAATTTAATCTACTATATTTCACCCCATATATTGGATAAAGGAATCGTATTTGCAACAACTGTTAATCGACCCGTAGCCACTTCAATTTCCCAGCGATACCCATACTCGGTGAGAAAGGCACTGCTAGTATTCGTCAATACACTAACGTCCTTTGCGTGGCAGTGCAACCCCGCTATTCGACTCAATCTTTTAGCGCGAATTTCAGATGTTCGATGTCCTGTGGGAGAATAGCAGCCGGCGCGGGGAGTTCCTCGTGGTCAATGTATGCGAGGGCTGGATGGTCTGGTTCGTCACCGGCCGGGGCCATTTAGTAATTGACCCGTGGAAGCACCTGTACTCAATACTCCGCCTACCACTGATATCGCGGGCTCTGACTTCAAACGGCCCCCGGGTGTTTCCGCATAACAGGTCAGTCGGTATATTCCTGAATCGACCGATTCGCCGTGACAAGCTCGATAGCATCACCGATTCGAGAGTCTTCGGAGAGGATATCGAGCGTCATTCCAAGGTCGGAGGCCAGATCAAAGACGTAGTGGGGGCCGCCACGATTACCAGTCTGTTTTTTTGTCGCGGTGATGACGCCCATCAAATCGAGTTCAAGAAGGTGGTCGCGAACGCTCCGTTGGGTTCGAATGTCTGCGTCGATCTCTGTAGCAATATCCTTATATCGAGCGTACAGTTCGGTTGTCTTCGCTGGCGTCTGTCCCTCTACTTCTAGTGCGACGACAGCTGTCAGTGTGAGTTGGTCCTGTACCGTCATCTCACGAATCCCCTTTTCGATGTTCTTCCTGTCGATGCGGTCTTGAGCCGTCCGCACATGCTGCTCAGTGACCATATTACTCCCAGTGTTCGACGCCAGTTCACCGGCTTTATACAGGTAGCGAAGGGCCTGTCTCGCTGACCCCTTGTCCTGGGCTGCGTGCGCGGCACAGAGTGGAATTACCTCATCCTCTAAGACGCTTTCTTTGAATGCCTGATCGGCACGCCGCTCCAAGATAGACCTCAGTTGATTCGCGTCATACGGAGCGAAGTGTATCTCTTCGTCGAACAGGGTGTCTTTGACTTTCGGGGACAGGTTGTCGCGGAATTTAAAATTATTCGAGATTCCGATGACGCTCAGGTGCATATCGTCGGGGATATTGCCGTTGGACTTGGCACGAGGAATCGAGTACAAGATTTCGTCCGACGTCCCGATATTGTCAATCTCGTCCAGCACAATGATAACTGTTCCACCGATGTCCGTCACAGCATCAAAGAACTCGTCAGTAATCTTACTTATCGGGTGCCCGTTTAGATTGTCGCCAGTGAGGCGCTCAACGAGGTTGATCAGCACATGGTAAGAGGACGAGTCACCAGCGCAATTGTACTGAACCGTCGTAATATTTAATCCCGCCTCGTCGGCAGCTGCGACGAGATCGTCAAGTTTGAATTCGACACCTGCTGTCTTCCCTTGTCCGGTTTTCCCGAAGAGAAACATATTGTGTGGACCGACACCGGTGTTGCGAATTGCAGGTGCGAGCGCATTGTGGATCTGGCCTAATTCTTCATCACGTTCAGGCAGTTCTTCTGGGTCCCAATCATCAGTGAGTGGACGCTCATCCTCAAATATCGGAGAACCGCGTTCAAATGTCCGTGACATACGGTGGTTCTTTCACCCCGAACACATAAGACTAGGTGTTCGGTTGTATCGATTGGTTCGTTTACTACGCCCGTTACGGGTACTTCTGCAAACCCCCGGGTGTTTCCGCGTTCCTCAGCTCAAGGGTGTGAATCAAGAATAGGATACAAGAAGTGGAAAACAACCCACCCGCCCCCGGGTGTTTCCGCATAATCTGATAGATGGTATGTGCTGTGTGGAGGGGTCGTGAACTTCAGGAAGAGGGGGTTATGGACGATATTGTCATTGAAAGTGTTCTCTACCACGGAATTTCTTATTGTGGTGAACTGACGATATTTCCATTCTGAAGTTGTTTTATATTCTTTTCTTTCTAGCTAGTTATTGCCTAGAGTAGTATAGAGGGCAACCGGTCAAACCTCCGCTTATTGCGGTTCTATATCCTTTTTCTCTTCTTTGGAGTCTTCCCCCCTTCCAGTCTTCTCTCGTATTTATATGCAATCTCTCGATATATTCATCTGGCCTGCCTTGCTTATGCAGAGTTTACCCGGAAACACCCGGGGGAGGGGGCCCCGAATCTTAACATCCCTCGTAACTGCTCTTACCGACGCCTGTTTCCGCCGGTGCTTTCGGCTCCGGCATGGGAGGGTCAAAGACATCTGCGGGGTGACGCATCTCAGGCGTTCATTGTTGTGACTCCCTTGTGTGATTCTTATGCGTTTCTCAGGTTGTGACTTGGATTGTTTGTCGCCGCTGTGACCGTCACCTCTTTCGAGGACCGCCCTGACCGGATGTGGAACACACGTTCGGCCCCGGAAGTCGGCCGATAGCGCTCGCCCTGATACTCGTTGATCTGTGCGAGCAGCGTGTTCAAGACTCGGCGTTTGGTCTTATCCATCCTGGCTACTCATCAGCGAGGCCCAGTTCTTTTTCAATTGTCGTATCCCGTAGCGATGACTCAATAACGGCTGGGTAGAACTCGTCGTTTTTCGGAAGGTCCTCGCCGTTTTCACGACGCCACTGGACGTTCAACTCGGAATAGCGCAATTGCAAATCGTCAACAAGCCCGTCAGGCAGGTACATGTTAACGTTCCGTCGCTCGCGAACGCCGCCACCCTCTACCGTCTCATCGCTCTTTTCACTCTCTTCTGTCTCTGCTGTCTTTGACGTCTTTGATGTCTTTGTTATCTTTGAGGAATTTGACTGGGTGTCATTGTCGTCACCGTCCTCGTCATACCGTTGGTCGAAAGGGTCACGGTCGCGTTTGTCAGCCATCAATCTGTTCCTCCAAGTGATACGCGATATCGAGATAGACGCTTTCCATGTCACAGTCCTCCTCGTGTTCAAAAATCGAGACGCCGTTATTCCACGCTCGCTGTAATGCAACTCGCTTTCTTATTTCAAAGACTTCACAGTCCTCTTTGTCGTCAAAGACGTCTTTGAACCAATCCATCATCTCATCAGCCTCACCGTCGACGCCGACCTCGTTGGCTACGAGGCCAACTTCGTGAATGTCACCGAACGCCTGCTCCATGCTTCGCAGCTGCTGGAACAGGAGCTCTATGGCACGGATGGACGTCGACTTCGCTTGCGCCGGGATCAAGACATGACCTGTCGCCACAATCGCGTTGTCGGTCAGAACGCCGAGGTTCGGTGGACAGTCGACGATGATGAAGTCATATTCGTCGTCGGCACTATCAAGAAGCATATTGAGGCGCTCCTCCCGGCGCATCACGTTCGACAGTTCGTCTTCAGCGTTGATCATCCGCACGTGGGATGGGACACAGTCCATCTCTTGGTGTTCGACAATCAGATCCTCAAGATCGTCCATCCGGTCGAGGTCGGGGAGCACCTCAAAAAGCGAGTCTTGCTCTGGATCATCGTACAGGTCCTCGAAGCCTAAGCCCTCCGTCGCATGCCCCTGTGGGTCAAAGTCGATTAGCAGTACCTCACTGCCCAGCTCGTTCAATGCACCGGCCACATTGAGCGCTGTCGTCGTCTTTCCTGCGCCGCCTTTCTGATTACTGACGCTAAGTCTCATAGCCATCTTTGCTCTCTTTGAGGGCAAAACTGTCGGAAACCTCAAAAAGGTGCGTCAGACATAATCTTGAACAATACTTTTGCGAGAAGGTTGTGTATACGTATTCATGCGACAAGAGGGGGTAGTTGAATGGGCTCAGACGCTGCTGACTATCGGATTTATCCGGTATTTGCGACGTGGGGACTATATCGAGAAGAGTGATATATCACTCGGGGATCGGAACGTAGAGGTCTACAAGTTCTGCCAAGGTAACGGGCCACCCGCACAAAAGACGCTGTGGGACACAATAATATGGGATAAGTCTTCACTTGAAAGTATAACAGTGGAAGAGCAGGAACTTGTCTTAGAGCATGAGCTAAGCCATCGTGATCGGAACCCAGTGTACAAGGGGATCTTTATCGGTGCTCTGTTGATGCTCGCACCTGGGCTTTTCATTTTATTGTACAGTCCGCTACACCTACTCAATGGAGCCCCACTAACGGAATTGGTTGACTCAGTCGTTGCAGGGTTCTCAATAGTGGCCGGTTTTGTGCTCATCTGGCGGATAGAAGAGATGTGGGCCGATTACGATGCCATTTGTGCGCTCGGAGAGGACAAGTTCATGACCGCATATCGGCGCTTCAAAACAGGCAGTGATGCTTCAATGGCTCATAAGATTCTAGAGAAAGTTGTCTATACCAAGCCAGAGAACACGCGTCGTTTATATCGAAGACTTCACCAGAGCGATTAAAACCAACTTTAGCCGAGCCAATTGAAGTACGGTACCTGAGCCGTTTTTTGCACCTTACATATGAGACAGTAGAGTTAGAAACACATCCATAGCGGGAGTGCTGATCTAACCAACACAGACTGATTCGGCCCGCCGCTGTTGGTTAGCGTATGGACAACGATGGATACGCCCAATAAGCTTTAGTGACGTTAAACATGAGCGCCATCAAGGCTGAGGAACAGGCCGTTCGCGGTATCTGCGAGGAGGTGATGACTCGTCAACGCCCCGTCATCAGGGCTCGGATAGACTGACGAGCAGTCAGCGTCGAGGCACCCAAGAAGTGAGTCGGCGGAGAAATCGAGTGGGACAAAAAACCCACGAGGTATACGGAGCAAAAGAGATTCTATCTCGAAGAAAACAGTGGCACGAAGGTAATTGCCAAACAAGATATTATAATCTGCAATACCGCGAATGTGAGGCAATTGAGAGGCAGTCTGTTTCACCGTTCTGTCCAGCATGGGGCGTTTCTCCGGAAATTCCCTGTCTATCTCCTTCAAAAATTCACTATGGGGATAGCTCACTAATCGGTGCCAAGTACTCGTCTTCCCACTCTCGATGGGCCTGAAGCTCTCGCACGCCACGCTTCGTCAACTGATATTCGTTCTCTCGTCCGTTCTTAGCCTTCTTTTTGATAAGTCCCTTTGCAACCAAATCATCCAACTGCGGATAGACACGTCCTACTGTGATTTCTTCGGAGTAGTATTCCTGCAGTTCCGCAGTCAGTTCTGTCCCCATCGGACTGTCCATGCCTGCGATAACGACCATCATGTCACGCTTAAAGCTGTTCACGTCGTACATCCTGTCAATACAAATACCACTTTCGACAGTCATAATCTTATCTGTTCGTACTTGGCAGAAACCATCTCAATACTCTTCTCAAGCACTGTATTGCCATTTCACCTTATTCGCAAGGTTCGTTTTATGCACACCCTGTCAAGTGGAGGCTCCAAACGATGTCCAATCCAACAGACGAGGAATTGCTGACCGAACTCGCAACCTACCAGAACCGGAAGCTCCTCCTCTGGCAGCTTGCAGCAGACGGGCGCACATTCTGTGGCATCCGGTTCATCGCCCGGGAGTATGACCTGCAGGCCGCGCCCGTTGACGAACAAGTCCAAGCCTTCGTTGCGGATATGCTCTCGGACGGAGAGATCCGCCCAGAATACGATTCGATGGCTGACTGGGACGCTCTAGAAGCGAAGCACGGCGACACTGCCGACGAGTACCTCTCAACCTAACGCTGCCTCAGAGCGATTTTGTGCGGCCTCACTGGCTGGAGGCTTTCCAGTATGTTGCCGACAGCCGAACCACCGTTCGATCCGATCTTCGTCGAGGAACCGCCACTCAGTCCAAACTACGAACAGACGATCATCGACAACGTCGGCTTGCCATTCTATGCCGACGTTGACCGTCCAGACGAAGCGCCTGCTGACGAGCGTGGGCGAACCATCGACCTCGCGGAACGAATCCTGCGCGCCGGCGGCGTCCGAACCGGTTTCGGCCATCACGAGGAAGTCAGGACCTCGATGGAATCGTGGGCTCCCGATGCCGGTGAAGAGTGCGACGCTGACCCCGGCTACTGGCGGTCATCAGTTCTCTTGATGTCTCCCAAGGAGATGAACTTCGGGCAGCTAAACGGCGAACCCGAGGAGAGGTACAAGAAGGCTAAGACAGTGCTTGCGTGGGCCAGAGAGTGTATCGACAGCGACGTGCTTCAGGAGATCGAGCAGTCTCAAGCCGAGGATATCAAACAAGCGTGGCGGGATGCAGCAGAGGCCGAATTGACCCAGCGTGAGATCGAGCAGTTCGCTGAGGACCCGCCGGACGAACTCGATGGCTGGACGAAACTTGACGCTGACCACGACGCTGTCAAGGTGGCCTACGTCGCTGACAATCACGGAACACCATCGGTTTCGACCGTCTTCGAGAGTGCTGACGGCGAGTTGAAGACGCTTGAGTTCACGCTGGAAGACTGGAAGGAGAACGACGGCAACCCTCGCGAGGCGAGGCCAAATCGGTACTGTGTGACGACCGACGGCGACGGGGCCTACGCCCGTCTTCGGTCCCATCTGCTGACTTTCGAGGTTGAGCAACTGGAACAAGACGCAATCGTCCAGTAGCCCACACTGGATTTTTTGGCCCCGATCAGGTGAGGGGCGTTCCAGTGAGAGCGTTCTTGACCACACCATGGCATCGAAGACCACCAAAGGCGATCAGGACGGAGAACAGCACCCAGAAACCGAATCCACCGAAGCGCAGTTTCCAGAACTCACAGTCCAAGCCGAAGGGACTGCGAACCGACTTCGGTGCGTCGACGAAAGTTCGCAAACCGATTGTCTCGAAACGACCCAAGTCGAGCTAGTTGTCGAGCACGAGATCGGCTCCCTCGACGAGTGGAAAGACCTAATCAATACAAACCATCGCGAACACACACGAACGGTTAACCAGGGGGCTATCATTGACGGGTTACTCAACAGAGTTGAGGGACACTACCGCCGGCAGTCGTCGTCAACGGTTAAAGCCCCTGACTGGGACCTCACAGTGACTGGTTCGTCAACCGCCTGGAGACGCCTCTTCATGGAGTTTTACCAGCTCCGTGGTGAAGGCTACGACCGTGCCGCGAAAACTGTGATTCGTCTCCGACAGTTGGTCAACGCGGACCTTGCAGGCACAAACGCGGCCTTGGCCGCGCTGGAACTGGTCAACCAGTACGACATCGACGGGGCGACAGACTCGCTTGTATCGGAAGTAGCCGAAAGCACGAGCGCTGAATAGCAGGCTCTCTCCTCGTCTCGGTCTCGACTAGTTTTGTGCTCCCCTCGGGGCTGGAGTTTAAATACGATGACGAACGCAACCATGCGTGTGACTGACCCAAATCCTGAATACGACCCTGCTGATATCCTCGGTGCAGCGAGTTCCGACCCTGAAACGAGAGGGAACGGGCGGGAACGTATGCTTAAATCCACCAGGTATCCCGACCGTACAGAGGATGATACCCGTATCTGTCGGACCTGTGGGAAGGATATCCCCCAGAATAAACGCCAGTGCCCATTCTGCACTCAAACCGGTATCTCAGAGACTTCGTCCGACGATCAAGATAACAGCCCACTCGGAGAGTGGACATTCGGCCGAGTCGTGCTCGCGCTCGTCGAGGCGAACACTACCTTCCACGCACGAGCCCTCGGCGCTGCGGCCTTCTCCGTGTCCGATAGTCTCGCAAGCGGCGAGGACACCTCTCACGGAACGGTGAAGTGCCGTGCAGCGTTCGGGACCGAGCCAGCCACCAATCTCACGAAGGGATGGCCCGAGCTTCCGACCGAAACCACAGTCGACGAGGAACGCGGACAGACGCTCTTGGAGACGGCCGACGAGCAGACCGATTGGGATGAGTCAGACGTCCAGCCACGAATCTATCTTGAGGACGGGTCGCCGGTCACCGACCGCTCGGAGTTCCAGCGCCTCAAAGACGAGTTCCAGCAAGACGACAGCACGTACTGGCTTGTTCCCGGCATCGTGCAGCGTCATCAGGCGAGATCCGAGCTGGGGACACTCGGCGTTGAGTTCCACTGTCGGCAGTGTGGCGCCATAACGGGTCACGAGTCACATGGGCTCGACGGGTTCGAGTGCCACTCACATCTTGACCGCATGATCTGGACCTGCAGAGAGTGCGGGCAGCACCGCCACGAGCCCGAGCAGGAGGACGACACAGAGGAGGACACAGAAGAAGCCACGAGCTATGAACATCTTCCCGACGGTGTCTCACCGGAAGACATCCACGGCGACGAGCCTGACTTCCAGGAGCAGGAGTTTCAGGACCAGATCGAAGCCTATCGCAAGCAGCACGGTTCCTTCCCGTGGGAGCGGTAATCCCCACTGTTGAGTGCGTGGTCAGTCTGATAATAAGTGGGCCAAAACGACACTTGTCCCATCCTCAGTCCGGGGTACTGTATTTTCCAGTAGATGCTCATCGCTTTCGTCGACATCAAGGACACCGGTTTCGACGATACGGGGACCGTCTTCCCGCTCACCGGTGAGGGTCAGGCACAGCTGGCCGTCAACTTTGCCGCCAGCGACCGAGATCGAGTCGACTGCGTCGGGAAACGAAACGGTTGTCCAGCCATCGGGTTTCCGGACCCGGAACTCGGTCATTACCGCTTCTTCTGTCGGCGAAAGACATCAGCGCTCTGGCTGCCTGCAAGCGATTTTGTGTCTCCTTGTAGCCGGAGGAGATCATGAGTACGACAGAGCCTTCCTTCGAGAAGTATGAGTTCGGCCGCGGTGACCGTGTCCGAGTTGACTGGACAGACGGCAACAGCCCACTCGATGAGGTCATTGGAACCGTATCTGGTATCTCGCGCTCCGGCGGCAACGTGATCGTTGCTGTCGAGGTTGACGATGACCAGTATCCCGAGAACTCGATCTACGGTGGCACCCTCGACGCTGCTCCCGAATGGGTCGAGCCGCTAGAGCAATCTTAGTCTGACGGGGAGACTCGCCCCTCGTTTTGTGTGCCCCTGTGGGGTGAGGGGTTTTCCGAACATGAGACCCGAACACCAGTCCGTCGGCGAACAGTCAGCCAGTGATACCGAGACCAATGAGCAACCAGACATTCATGCCCAACATCGGCAGGCACAGGCCAGTGGCGAGGTTTTCCAAGGCCAGCTTCACAGTGGCAAATAGATGTCCCGTTTCGACTGACAGCAGCACACTCAGTGGCCGCATATATCCAGACGATTTCACAGTGATCGGCCTAGAAAAATACCCACCTCCGACAGTTGAGAAATGGTTAATCAAGTGGATAAGAAAGTCGAGCGTGTGACGGTTGACGAGGAGGTCCGCCAGTTGTACGAGCGATACCAAGCGGCCGAAAGCGACACCGAACGCCACGAGATTGCGCTTGAGATGGCGATACTTGACGGACGCCGCCACGCAAACATCTACGCAGCGCTCAAAAACGAGTGAGAAGTACCATGTTCTACGCTTGCTTGTACAGCGTTGTTCAGGACTAGGGGCTGCTTGGTCGCCTCTTGTGAACGCCTTTGTCCTCCTTCAGCCTGGCTGCGGGGACTCTTACCCTGTCTTGTGTGCCTCTGGTGGTGTGGTAGGTGTTCTGGCGGTTCGCCCGTTCAGCGAATGCTGATTAATACAAAATACACGCGTGGCTAGTCGATTTCTTCCGAAATTGCCCCCGGTGATGGCACACCGAGGCGCGTGGTTCCACCAGAACCGATAGTAACTACGCAATCCAATCCACAAGAACGTACCGCACGCGAACTACTCACCCAAGGCCGACCACTGTTTCTCGTCGTCAACGGTGAGGGAGCTGCCCGCTACTGGGACAGCCATGAATTCGCCGTGGTCGTTGTGGAGGCTAACGATGATGCTGGGAGGGCTGTGTTAGCCGAGACGCCCTTCAGAACGTGTCCGTGCGCACATTGAGGTCGCCCGCGGTTGAAGGCGAAAGGGACACGACTGCACTGAAGATGGCAGTCGGTCCCTCTCAGCGTGGGGCAGACGGCCAGGCGAAGCAGAAGTATGCCTGATGGATAACAACGTGGGGCTGGCAGGCCGGCTGAGAACGCGAGAGACGAGCGTGTGTCGGCGTGGGACTGACGGCCGGGCAGGAACGGAAGGCTGGCTGGTATGCTCTCTGGCCGCCGGGCAGCCGCCGCTGGGCGGCACTCTCGCTCTTTCCCGTGCCGGGACGGGAACAGAGGCTGGACGAGACGGGTGCAGAGTGGAAGGGTCGCGTGTCTGGCAGGAGATGGGTTCTGGCATTGCTATGCCTGGAGTCGAGTAGTGTGGCACTCGTGACGGTCTGGAGGGAGGCAACAGTACAGACAGTAGTAATCACGGCACTGCTAGCGCCGGAACTCGTGGCACTACCTTCGGAGGCACTACTGACTATCGCAGAAATGCTGGGACTTGCTGTACTGGAACCACTGCAAACAGTGTCGCGACGACGAGTTCGGTGTCGGACCAGCACACCTCGAAAGCCCCACGCCGCTGGCGGTCGCTCAGCGACATATCCTCACTCCGTTCGGATAGGGGTCGCTGAACCGACTCCAGCAAGCGCCAGCGGCGTGCCCCTTTCAGTCCCACCCGACTACTGCGGCACAGCACAACAGTAGTCGACGCACGCGTCAGAGTCGCGCGCGGTCTGGATGAGGAACCCTCGCGGCCGGCGCTCCCTCGCCGGAACGAGGACGGGCACTCCGTGCCCTGTGTTCCGGGCTGCTCACTGCGTTGCGCTGCCGGGCTTTCACCCATCCGGCACTCGCTTGGCCGCGCGGGATGCTGGCTCACCGCAACCGCACACGATGGGACCGCCTGCCGGGGTGTCAAACCCACACCTCCCTTATATACTAATTTTCCCCAAAGACGAAAACACAATACACCGCTTAGACACCATTCAGACACCCGAATATTGCACTTGAAACAATCTATTTTGTCCGTTAGCTTTAAGTGATATGCACCCGTGCCATTAAGTACGGAAAGGCACGACGCACGCGGCGCTCACGAAGCAGTTTCACGCCGCAGAAATCGGGTGTTGTCGCACCCGACAAATGTCTTTCCGTGGTGCCAGAAAGACAATGTACGCTACCAATTCCAGCGGTAAGAAAGCATCGCCCAGCAACCAGACGGTTACCCTTTCGGCCCACGTTGAGGGCGGTCCCGAGCAACTTCTAGAGCAGGTCGCAGCAACCGAGAACGGCGACGAACTCGATTTCCGGATGAACAAAGGGAGCGATAGCCGTGGCAACTACTACGCCCGTCAGGAGGAGGCATACGACTGGACCCGTTCGACCGAGGTGGGGCCGGACCGATACTTTGGCGAAACTCTGGAACAGCAAGAGGAGCGCCACGGACGCGAGGCCGAGCAAGCCCGACATTCCGAGGTCGCACGCGCTCACGTCGACGGTCCCGACCGCGAAGCCTCGGCTCGCCAGCTCACCGACGCCGAGGCGGAACGTGCCGACGGTTTCCGCTCGCCGGCTGACCCACGGCAGTGGATGGACCGCGACACGCTGGCCCGAGTCAACCAGCAGGCCGCGACGCTCGCAGACAAGACCAATATGTCACGGGCGGCGGCGAGCCGCCGGCTCGCGGCCCTTGTGTCCGGGCAGATGGGCGACTGTGATAACCTGTATGACGCCTCGTTTACCCTGTTCAGAGACGCCCGCGAGGAACTACAATCGCCCACGCCTATCGCGGATGTCTCGCCCTACGGCTACGAGTGTACCGTCGAGGGTGAAGTCACCCACATCATTGAGGAGCCAGACGCTCGGAACCAGTACCAAGTGCTGTACCTCGAAGACGACGAGGGTACGAGCGCGAAGGTCACGGTCTGGGGCAAGTCCATGCACGGCGGCGAGATGGTCCGCACGCTCCACGAAGGCGACCGGGTGCGAATCTCCGGGGGCAAGCCCGACGAGTACAACGGTATCAAGACCGTGGCGGTCACGAGTGACACGCTCATGTGCATCATCGAGCGCGGCGACGGTCCCGCGCCCACCGGACACGCTGGCTGTGCTTTTGGCACCTCCGGCGAAAGCCGAACGGTGGCGTCGTGGGAAGCAGAGTCAGACACCCATCAATGGGCCAACGAGCGGGATACTAACCGCGCGGTCACCGTGACGCTCGGGAAGGCCCGCTGTCCCGAGTGTTCGGACCTCTTCGACACTGAGCATGGGGCCGCCACCCATCAGGGTCTCGTCCACTCCGCAGACTGACGCCCGATAGCGGGGGCGTCCCCCATCGAGCGGGGGCTTCCTCGGGCGGTGCGACGGTACTCGCGCACGCGGCCTCGCCGCCGCCTCCGGCGACCCGGGCGGCGGCGAGACAACCGCGCGCACGGACTGGAGCACCAACGGCAACGGCGCGTCGACATGGGTCAGTCTGAGAGAGGCTGTGAGAACACTCGTGTCCTGGTGTGTGCGTGGACGTGGGCCAGCCGGCCCGGGAGACACTGGACTGGGTGGCTGGTGGACGCGACAGCGCGCGACGCCACCGACAGACTCGCGCTGCTCGTCTGTCGAGCCCTCGTTCGCTACCGCTCACGAGGACGACGGGACGCTCCGCTCGGCGCTATCGCGCGCCTCGCGGCGGTCCATCGTGCCTGCAGTAGCGGGCGCGATCCCGGCCTGCCGCCGGGATGCGGACGGGAACCGCTCTTTCGCTAGTCTGTTGCCAGCGTGCGGCCCAACTGGAGTTCAAGTACGTGAAATGGCATCGAGAAAAAGCGTCTCGTAGAACAGTTCTCATGGTCTATCTTCTTCCAATAGAAATTCTTTCGATTAGTGGTTAGTATTATCCACGCAAGATTTACTTAGACTTTGTCGAGTGGTTTGAATTCGCATGGCCAGTGAGAACTATTCTCGTCATCTGCTTTTTTGTTGGTCTTTTCGACGATGCCAGTGGTCAAGATTTTCCTAAGCCATCTGCCGTCGCCTTTCTCCACCTCGTTCGTTGCCGGTCGCCGCGCTAGAATTAGTCTCCAGAACCGACATACTGCGTAGTATCAAACACGACTACGGCGGCACCATCGTGACAGTTCATGCTGAGACCACGGTCCAGTGAGGTGCCAATCTGAGGGTTTAGAATATGGAATCGGCAGAAACTGACATTGTCAGAACGCCATAAAGAATGCTTGGATGTCGGCCCAGAGGTAGCCGACCACACCAGCCCCGACCAATCCGAACAGGAGTCGGAGAATCCATGCCGGCCAGTTCCGGTCCTCGACCATGTTGACCACGTCCCGGACCATCGGCACCGAATCGGTCAGACCGAAGTCCCTGCTGATATCCTCCAGCCGCCATTCCATGTGCATCAGCAGGAACACTGTAATGCCCTGCACGAAGTGTGACGCATCCATGAACGACGCTGATGGTGGGTAGGCAATCACGACATCGACTAAGATGAACCCGATCAACATCGCGGCCCCAACCTCGATGATGTTCTTCCGACGCCGGTTTTCCCGAATCGTCTGGTCTTTCCCCTCAGCTACCTCGTCCTCGTGCTCCTCCAGTTGCTCAGCCGAGAACACACGGATGCTGTTGTCCAATCGGCCGAGCAGTTGGTCAAGCAACGCGAGTTGCTGTACGTCCGGAGTGAACTCATAGTCGATCTCATCCGCCAGATACAGCTCGAACGGCAATTCGTCGTACAGCCGCTGCCACAGGTGTTGGCGTATCTCGTTCACGACCTCCTGTGCGAACTTCTCCTCGCTCAACGCGTCCCGCATCGCGTCCTGTTGTTCTTGGAAGAACCAGGCGAGCGGGATCATCTCGTACTCGTTCAGGTCCTCCTCGTCCACGCGCCGCATCTTCTGCAGCACGTGGCGACACTCTTCGGCGTCGTATTCAGCGACCTCCAGGGCGACAGTCTCGACGAATGCCATCCGGTCGTACTCCGTCCACGTCGCCTCTCGATGGCCTTCCACTTCGTCAGCGAGGAAATCGCGGTACTCGTCCAGCGCATCGTACGCCTTGATGCCGACCAAGGCGCAGTACAGGTAGACGTAGGAATTGAAGAACTGGAACCGCGCCGCGTCCGGCCCGCCGCTCTCCTCGCGTCGAGCGATATCTTCATCGATCTGGGCGAAGAACTGGTCCTGGATATCGTCGTAGATCGGACGGCCACGGTCGTACTGTTGGAAGAACTCAGCCATCAAACCAAGGGCTGCGACCTGGTACTCGTGCGATATCTGGGCGTCATCGAACCAGGTTTCAAGTTCATCGACGATCTCGGCTATATCATCCGTGTGGCCATCGTGGGTCTGTAACGCGAGGCCGACCCAAGCCGTGCTAAGCGGGTCGCCATACCAGCCGGGCCGTTCCTCTTCCCGGCCGAGAAGCTGGTGGGTCGTCCGATGGATGATGAGCTTCAGGTCGGGCTGGGACTGCTCTCCCTGCGACTGCTCGCCGGCCGTGGTTAGAGGAACCATGGGATATCCCTGAGGCGTGGGCTCACCATCCGGCCTATGTTAATTTTTGACATACCGTCATCATTAACCTTCTGGGCATTCTCGATGATATCTGCGATATCCTCGGCGTACTTGATTGTGATCGGCATATTTGATCCGAACTGGTCCTTCCAGTACACCGAGCACAGGTCATAGATGCCCTGCGCGACCTCCTCAATCTCCAGGCTGCCCTCGACTTCCAGCTCGATCGGGACTGGCGATCCCGGGCGGAAGTTGCGGCGGCCGCCCGTCATGACGAATCCCTTGTTCCCGCCGGTTCGGATCCACAGCCCACGTTGCGACAGACCGGTTTTGTGCCGGTCGTCGTAGATCCGGAAATCGTGGCTGTCGTTAAGATGCGCCAGCGTGACGTCGAGGCTATCGAACTCGTCCTCTAACCGTTCCTGTGCGTCACGCTCCGCCGGGCCGATCCGCTTGTAGCTGTGGACCACGATATGCCCCGGTGCGTTCTCTTGCTGGGCATACGTCTCGGCGGCCTCCACAATTCTCTCTGTCAATTGGTCGTTAAACGAGTCGTAAGACCTGGTCGCCTGCGTCGAGTCGAACCAGAGGAAAGCGCCGTTGCTCTGGTAGGCGGCAGCGAACCCGAGTGTCCGTGTCGTCCCGCCGACCCGGCCGGCGCGGTACTCGCTTTTCCCGACGCCGATCACCAAGTCGACCGGTGACTGGGGCCGATGGATGACCCACGGCGTCCCACCGAGCTTCGCGTAGATCTGGCTGACAACATTGACAATCAGGTACTTCAGCGGGACGTGGTGCGGTGAATGCCGCCGAAGCTTGTCAACAAGTACCATCTGGGTAGGAATACCGGCCTGCGTGAGAAGCGCCTTCACCGCCCAGTACGGCGACCGGTATCCGCGGCTGCGCATCTCGTTCGACATGAACACGATCGCCAGATCGTCATCGGCGGCTTGGATATCGTCGACGGCGTCCACGTAGGTATCGAGGTCAGTGTCGTCCAGTTCGATGGTGTTCGCGACGGAGACGCTGTCCATTCGGAAGAACGACCGGAAGCCGTTCGGGTAGTAGCTCGAGTGGCCGTTGATCAGCGCATCCTGGAACCCTTCGGCGTCCGACCGCCAGCTTGCCGGGTACACGATGGTGAACGTGGCGTCGGTGAAATCGCGAGACGTGGAGGAGTCGAACGGACCGTTCCTGCCCAGCCCTTTACCGACGTTACTGTTCGTGATGCTGGGGTTGGTGTAGTCGAATCTGTGGGTCGGTGAATCGAGTTGCTCGGCGTGGAACTGAGTGGGCATGGGTCAGGTGAACACCTCCATGGGCTGGTCGGCGATAGTAAGCGTCTGCCCGGTCAGCAGTTCGACGTCCCGGTCGATCTGGTCCATCAGATCGTTCAGCTGGCCGAGTTCGTACTTCGCCTCCCGCTCCGAGGCCTTCTCCTCGCTCAACCGGTCCGGGATACCAAGACGGCCCCGACCGATGTCTTCGATGATGCCGGAGTGGCGGCTGCCGTACTTGTCCGTCGCCCACTGACGGATGTTCGCGTAGCTGGCTTCCATCGCGACTCGTTGGACCGGCGGGTTGGCGTCGATACCGTCGACAGCCGGTGACAGCGACACGTACCGGCCGGACCCGTCTGCAGCATACTGGCACGCCTCGCCGCTACCAGTGAATCCGTCGAACTCCCCGATCAGCCCGTCATGGCCGTGGAACGTGCAGTCCCCGTGTGTACAGTCAGCAGGGCAGTCCATCTTAAGCCAGAACTCTCGATTGTTGACGCCGTCCAGCACGCCTTCAAGCGGTTCCGTGAAGATGTTCGTGGTCGTGTACGCGAAATTGACGCCGACGAACGGCCCCTGGTCCGGGAAATTCCAGAACCGTGACCGGACCTTCAGTCCTTGACGGATCTCTAGGCCGTCCACCGGTTCGGCCACGGGATCGGTCAGGTAAACCTCGTTCACCCGGTGGGTCTGGGCCTCAGTCTGGTCGACCTGCAATGGGGTGAAGTCGTGGTTCTCGATAAGATGGCGGATTACGCTGTACTGCACCAAGTTCGAGTAGATCCAGAGATAGTCTTGCCACGGAACGCTGTTCTGCTCGTACTCGGTCTCATCCTCGAGCACCTGCCGCCCCTCGTCGTTGGTCGGGACGGCGATCATGGGCGAGGCCTCGGTGTCGGTCGTAACGGAGTCGTACCGCTCGTCGATGATCTGAGGAATATCGCGGTTGTTAGAGGGATATCGCCAGATCCGGAGGTCGTCGCCCGGAAGCTGGCACTCGTACACGTTCAGATGGACCATTCATCCTTGTATACTGATAGACACGGCTTATATCTTGCCGGTTCGACGCCCGGTAGCACACCGCTTGGGCCGGCCGCTATGCGAACTCGTCTTTCAGGTAGAGGACGCGGAGATCGGTGACGTTGCTTATGACCTCGCGGCTGTTGTAGATCCCGACTTTCCCCGATACCGGGGTACCGTCCTCGTACCGCACGACATCCCCGTCCTCGTCGCGAAGTGCATCGCCTTTGTCGCCGGTGACCATCCGCGTTAGCAGGCCTTCGTCGCACATATATGAGGCGTCACATACGACCTCGATGTCCATATCGTCGGACAGAGTACGTTCCAATGTAGAAACGCGCGAGTCCGGGATATCGCCGCGTTCCGGACCGAGGTTCACTCGCTTCCGGAGTTCGTCCTTTCGCTCCCATGCGTAGTCCTGCAGGCCCTCGACCAGCAGTTTCTGGATCTTCCGCACGTTCTCGACAGTCACCTCAAGGTCCAGTTGGTCCAGTTTCTCCTCGAAGTACCTGCGGATATCCGGTTTCGAGGACGGCTTGATATGGTACGACTCAACGAACAGCTCCACGGCAGTCTCCATGTCCAGATCGTCGCAGTTGAAGATCGCGTCCTCGAACAAGAACCGGCTGTCACGGAGTTCCGCCATCTTTGATTTGAAGTTCCCCTTGTCCTCGTTCCAGGAAAGTTCGGAGCGGTCCCACTCGTATTCGATCTCGTCATCGGTCACCGGTCTGTTGCAGTACTCGAAGAAAACAGTGTCCCCGATGTAGAGCTCATTGTCCGAATCGAGCAGGCGGTTAGCGTCGCTGTGCCACCAATCCTGGAAGAAGGTGTATCCGGTCAGGCAGTTCGTGTCCAGATAGTACCGCATCTATTGGCTGGGAGCGAATCCGACAAGTGCCTCGGCAACAGCGTCCTGTGCATCACGTACGACCTCATTCCGTTCGAGCTGCGCTCCGAACTTGGTCTGCTCACGCTCTTTATTTTCAAGTCGAGCCCGCATCTGCTTCTGGTAGCTGTCCACGTCATCCGAGATGGCATCCCTGACCTCTTCGACGGTGAGATCGCTGTGTTCCTGCTGACCGACCTCGATCATGAATACCGCCCAGAACGCGTCACAGAGGCTAAGCATCTCGTTGACGCTGTAGAACTGGTCGGTCTGGTCAAGCTCGGTGCTCATCACTGTGTACCAGAGATGAAGATCGGATTCCAAGTTCGGAAACTCGTCCGTGGGGAAGGTCTTGACTACGTGGGAGAGGGTGCGCCGGATGTCGTCCTTATTATAGCCGTCGTCAAGGAGATCCGGGTGGTTGTCCGCGGCGGTGCGGAGCTGCTTATCAAGCTGCCGAAACTCGCGCTGGACATCATACGGGGCGTCCTCGTACATCAGGTCGGTCAGCGGTTCTAACCCGCCAATCTGATAGTACCGGAGCAGCACTTCCTGCACCACGTCTCGGACCTGGTCGATTTCGTTATCCGATGCGTCGATGGAATCTGGTTCGACAGGGCAGACGACCTGCGAACCGCCGTCTTTGGATTTTTCGACGGTCACAGAAGAGTCGGAGATGGGTGTCACCGTACCGTACCGGTACCAATAGTATGGAATGTCAGCTTTGATACCTTCTTCTTCCAGTTCCTGCTTGGTGAAGTACAGCAGCTTGTGAAACTCCTTCTCCCGAAGTGGGCTGTCGTATTTCCTCTCATCAAGGAGGAGCGCGGTTACGTCGTCCACCCCGAACTCGGGAGTCATATGTGTGACTTCTACTGCCTTCTCACTTAAATGTAGGTAGGACGTTATTCCGAGTGAGGAATCCAAACCACCATTTTGAGGCATATAAGAGGATGTTTACACGCTGAGGGGTCATTCACCACCCTCCGAAAGTTCGGAGTCGATGAACCGGATTCACCAGAGGTGTTCCGGGCTGACGCTCTTCACTTTATTTATATTTATTCTAGTAATATGGCGTGACATTAAGCGTTCTTCCTCCACCTCTTTCGTTTCAAATAATCTGCTGAATACAGCCTCTGAGGGCGCAGTAAAAAGGTTCTTTCCGGGTTGAGATAAGGGAGCCAAGCGCTCTACCGCCGAATATTACGGGGCAGATTTCCATCTGACCCCCTTCTTACCGTGCCCTCATCCTCTATATCTTGTACTGGCTTTCATAACCATCTCTATCTCATCCCTTCACCAGTCAGGATGCGCCAAAGTAAATCGGCTGTGCATGTTTCTATGATACCCTCTCAGAAAGTACGCGACAAGCTTGGACCCGACCGTGTGGTTGTGGTCGGAATCGGCGACGAGCGTGGGCGTGCCGACCTGATCTAACCAACATTGGTCGGTATGGCCCGTGCCTGTTGGTTAGTTGTTTTCTGGGCTCGGAATCCGGACGATACTCACCCCTGATTTTGTGTGGCCGCAGGCAGGTGGCGGCCAACTCAGGGCCACCGGGAGGTGATATCTTAGATGGGAGAAATCCAGTGTCCCCGGTGCGAGAAGGTATTCAATACCTTCCTTGACGAGGTACGAATGCGCTCGGGGTCGTTCTACGATAGCGAGCGTGCAGAATCGTTCAACCAACTGTGCGAGGAGTGCTACCGGGTCGTGATGGACAAATAGGGCTGGTCACCCCTCTCATTTTTTTGTGGAACTGGATCGTTGATCTCGTCAAGCTTCGCTTCTAAGAGGAGTGATTCATCATCGGTTTCCGTGTCTTTCTCCAGCAGGTATCCTTTGACGACCTCGCGGTCGCTGTGGTACTGGATTACTGATCGGTGGCCGTACCGGGTCGTGACCCCAGCTGGGTACCAGTGCTTGGCACGCACTTTGAACGTCCCGTCTTCCCAGGTCCAGATCTTGACCGAGATGGGTTGCTTGAGATGTTCGCGGGCAATGTCGATCACTTCGTCGACGACTGGCCCAATCGTTTCCATACTTGGAATCTGACGCTGGTTAGATGGCTGTTGCTCTGGGGAAAGTTGTGGCTGTGACATGAGAACGGTGCGATCTACACTTGTCTGTCATCGCTCAAAAAGCTCCGGGTGGGTAGGGACCCGGCTGGCACCTGGGCTGGTAGTCCCACAGGGTCACAGATATCTCGGATGCATGGGTCTGCCGGCCGGGGCAAACTGAGGGTGGGTTACCGGTGGAGCGTACCAGCGCGCGACGCCACTGCCAGACTCGCGATGCTCGTCTGTCGTGTCCTCGTTCGCTAGCGCTCACTCGGACGACGGGGCGCTGCGCTCGGCGCTATCGCGCGTCTCGCTTCGGTCCAATCGTGCCTGCGGTGGCGGGCGCGATCCCCGCCGGGAACTGTCTGGGTCCCAGCTGAATGCCACACTAAATTACGCTACTGAGTAGATGGGAAACAAGGTGCATTGTACCTGTTGGTGATCAGATACAAAGCTCCGGACAAAGTGGAGTGGTTCCTCGTCGATGGGCGACAACGTATGCGCCACGAGGGGGCGAAGTGAGCGAGGGTCGAGCGTGGGTCTGCCAGCGCTGGCTCAGTTTGAACGAGGTTGTGATCGGCGTGACCTTGGACGTCGGTGGCCGGCGACGTGCGTGGCACAGTAGACTCACATGATGCTCGGTGGGGCTGGCCCGCCGTGTACAGTCCCGATCGGACTCTGGGGAGTGAGCCGAGAAATATCTGTTCTCCAATAGTTGTAGCCGGGGGCTGAGTGGGCGGGCTTTACTCGATCCGAGGTCTGCTGTTCGTCACCAGTTCCTATGTACTATTGCTTATGTATCGCTGTTTCCAGCGCCCGGCTCACGACTGAATCACTATAGGACAAGATAAAGAGTGTCTTACATCGGCGGTTTTCGGTGAATAATTCGACCGCAGTCTTGCGATTTGGATTTGTTTCAGTCGGGGGTGGTGATTCACTGCCAGTGATTCAAACCAGGAGAAAACCGCCGCCATCTTGCGATTTCAGCGATATAATAGTAGCAATAAAGGTAAATATTGAAATTTGATAGAACGGAGGATGTGCGTACTTGCAATCCACTCTTGCCAACGTAGTAGAAAGAATTACAGTCGCAGAACAGCACAAAAGTATTAGATACTCTATATACAGAAACGAGTTCACAACGGCGGATTACATGAACTCAGATACGTCGCGCTCCTCCTCTTTTGACTCAGTTTCGTCCCGCTCTTCAGTCTCGTTTGAGTCTCCCTCTGCATCTGATTCAGTGGGTGAGTCACCGCCTTCCTGCTCGGCAGATTCCGCCCCACCTAAGCTGGGATCTGGGTCCGGATCAGAGAAGAGTCCCCCGGTGTTGTCGTCGGACTGCTGGTCGTGATCGCCACCGTCGTACTCATTTTCTTCATCTGATAGGTCTGGGCGGTCTGTGTCCGGAGATGTGACGGCAGTGTTTGCTGTTGTCTGGTCGAGTGGGTCACTGGAATCGTCGTCGCCCAACCCGTCTGTCGCGTCGACGGTCGGCTCGACTTCAGGGTCACGATCCGGGCCACTATCTCTGGACTCATCGCCGTCGGTCTCACCAACTGACCCACGGAGTACATCGTCAAGTCGAGCCCGAGTAAACGAGAACCAACTGTCGTTCTCTATGTCGGTGTCATCTTCCGTTGGCTCTGGTTCCGAACTGCTCGGCGACTCCGCGCCCTGCGCCGGGAGGCTATCGCGAACGTCCGCCAGTTCGTAGGACTGCCCATGAACCCACGTCGTCCGAGAGACGGCAACGCACTCACCGGGCTGGAAGTCTCGGAGCAGGCCGGAGGTGATCGGCGTTTTGTCCTTCTCTTTGTACGTGTCCCGAGCCTGCGTTCGTGGGTTCTCGCCGCGCCCCTGATGACTCATCGACACCATCTCGGAGCGATCATACTGACGGCTTTCGCCGAGTTCGTCGAGGATGAAGTCCGTCGACTCGCTGTCACCCGGACCGAAGTAGACTCCTTGCGGGCAGTTGCCGACAATCCCAGAGATCGTGCTGTATGTGTCTTTGAGCTGGCCGATTGTCTGCACGCCGACCAGTGCCCGACCCTTGTGTTTCCGGCCTCGGGCCGTGAGGTTCGTTACCTGCGTGAGCGCCGGCAGCGCGTCAATCTCGTCGAGGATATGGACCGTCGGATTCGAGGCGTTCATCGCGTAGCGGATCGACCAGTCTACGAGCAGTTGGTACATTGGCCCGAGCGTTTCCAGTTCCGTTGGATTCGAGTCGATAATGAGGACTCGGCCTTCCGGGTTCTCGATGTACTCTTGCAGCGAGAACTCCCCGTAGTCTCCGAAGTCGCCGGTGAAGACGGGATCGACATTCTCCTTGATCGTCTGGTAAACGTTCTGTGCGCCTTTCCCTTTATCAGGGTCGATATGACCCGAATCCAGTCGGTCGAACTCGTCAAGAGCTTTCTTGAGGGCAATGTGGCCCTCGTTGAGTAGTGAGACGATATCGGCGTGACAGAGCGCATGGCGGCGATTGTTCTTTTTTGCGCTAAGATGCAGATACATCAGCATCTCCACGAAGGTCTGTTTGGCGGGCCGGTGGAATGGGTCGTGACCGTCGGCTTCGCCGAAGATCGCGCCGGCGACCTCACGGAAGTCTGACTCGTCGTAGGCGTCCTTGAACAAATTCCAGACCACGTCGCTATCCTCGTGGCGGATGCGCTGAACCTCAAAGCCCAAGTCCTCGTAGAATGCTTGGAAGTCCTCGCCGGTATCGTGAGCGACGACCGCCGTGTCACTGTAGTACGGGAACTGGTAAGCCAGCAGCTTCATCATCGACGTCTTCCCGCTTCCAGTCTCGCCCACGACAGCTGTTGAGACATCTTGATCGAGCGTGAACGGCATTTCAGCCTCGTTGTGTTCGTGAGAGACCTCTTCCAGCGGGACGACGGACTCCCCGTCGTCGTGGTCCCACTGGTTCATCGCGAGCATTTCCGGCGAGGTCCGGCGGAGCAGTTCCCCGGAGAACACGATACCGATTGAGATAGCATACAAGATCACCGTATTCGAGTACGAGACCATCGGCAACGACAGTCCGGGCACAGTGAAGTCAGCAAACAGTGTCCCGACCGAGATGGCAGCCAGAACGTGTGCGAACGGGAACAGCAGTGCGACGCTGGGCGTCTGGACAAGCATGTCGTAGAAGAACGCCGCGCTAATGAGTCCGAACCCGAGGTAGATGTAGCGCCATGCCCAGAACCGCTTCGGAAGTATCTTGTCGCTATCGACGATCATCGGCGGGAACAACAGCATAAATCCGGCCCAGACGAACCCAACGACGTTGTCGTACTTGAGGCTATTCGGGACTTCGCCGGAGCGTTGTCCTGGTGGTGCAGAGGAACTCGAACTCACTGCCACCACCCACGCTTACGTTCGGGTTCCTGCTCGCGTTCAAGATCAACTTCGGGTTCGCGTTCAGTTGCCGCCTGTTCTTCGGCCCTCTCCCCAGCACGTTCTGAGAGTGTCTCAGTTTGGCGCTCATCGGTCGCTTTCTCAGCCGTGGGCTGTCCGGCGTCTTTCTGCTGACTCTTCTCAGTCGCCCGTTTGAGCGCTTTTTCCGCTTCGGGGTTCAGCGCTAGTTCTGCCTCGTGGTACTGCTCCCGTGCTTCTTCATCCACGACCCGGCCAATGTCCTCGGGAGAATCACGGGCGGCAGCCGTTGGGTCGCGTGTTCGAGCGGGTTCTTCAAACGCAGTCGCTGCTTGTTCGCGCATCTGTCGGATATCTTCCCGACCCATTTCTAATTCCGCACGCTCGCCAGTCGCCGCGATATGTGCATGGGGAAACTCTGTGTCTCGGTGAACACCATACACGCAGTCGGTTGTCGGTTGTTGAGCCAGCCCGCTATTCACCAGTTCCCGAGTGTTATCACGGACTTCCTCTGGCGAATATTGTCCTGTGGGATCTGGCGAGACGATTACATGCCGCTGGAATCCGAACTCGCGGCTCTTGTCGACAAACCGATTCACCTCTGAGTCAGACAGTTCTCGCCCGGCTGGGTTTCGGAGGTCAACTGTCACGCCGGCGTCCTGTTCGCGATCACGCTGAATGTAATCGACGAGGTTCCCTGCACCACCCTCCTGATAATCTGTTTTCAGCATCATACACTCTCACCTGCCGGCTCGGCGGCAGTCGAGGCATCTGACTCAGGGTTGCCTTCCTCGTCTGGTGTTTGCGATTCTGTGTCTGGATCTCTCCCAACATGCTCGCCGGCAAATTTCAGCGCAAGCCGTCGCTGTTCAGCTGAGTAGTCATCTTGAATCAATTTCCAGATCGCGATAGTGTATGCTGTCCGGACTTTTTGGACGGTTTTTACCTCCTCCATTGTTCCAGACTCAAATTCTTCTAACAGCTCTGTCACCTCGCGCTTTGCCTCCTCCAGCAAGACTTCGATTTTTGTGTTAGTGCTGTACCGCTGATACTGACTTTCTCCAGTCTCCCACTCAATGTATTCCTCGATAACCTCGTGTCCGTATTCGGAGGTGGATGTCCCCGCGGCGTCAGCCAACTGGTCAAACAATTCTTTGTTCTCTTCACTCGTATAAATCTGGAGTAGAGTGTCTCTCTCAGTCATTCCTGACCCTCCTTGTTTCGGATGGTTTCAACCTCATCCTCTAGTTTATCTGTCGCTTCTTCCATCGCAGTAGCGCGCTTGTCTGCCGGGAACTCAGAGGAAATTAAATCCCACAGAGCGACCGAGTAGAACAATTCCTGATCCGTGTCAACGCTTGTTGCTTCGTCAACGTCTTCTACGACGGCATCAGCGATGTACTCCAGTTCCGATCCAAGGTTTAATTCCCCCGCACGCTGTTCCTGTAGTTCGCTCGAAATACGCCGTTCCGCAGCTTTCAGAATGTACTCTGAAACCCCTTCACCCGCTTTGTTAGCCTGCTTCACGATCTGTTTTCGCTGCTCTGCACTCATCCGAATTGTAACTTTTTCACTCATATGAATCACTCCGTAGTGCCGAACTCGAGATCAGTCCCTGCCTCGATACCACCATCAGCGACAACTGCATCCGGCTGTGTCTGGTCAAGTGCTACAGACACCACGTCCACCAACTCCTCTTCGCTGAGTCCGTTGAGGACGTGTTCAGCCTTCTCAGGCGATAATCCGTGATTCGTTAGCTCTTGCTCGACCGCTTTGGAATGGACGAACTCTTCGAAGTCAGCAGCGCGAGAGTCAACCTCGTGAGCAACAACGTCGAGCGCATCTTCCGCGTCAGCGTCGAGGTCAATAATCTGCTTCTCTTCCCACGAGGTCTTGATCGTCAGTGGGTAGTCACCATGTTCGTCGACGCGAACCAGCGCTTGTGAGTAGCCCTGACCGTCGCCTAGTGACTCTTTCCCGGCTTCCGCGTGCTGGATGTAGGACTGCTGTTCGCTCGTCAGTCCAGCGCTTTTCGCTGTCTCATCACCTAGCTCTGGCTCGCGGTGATGGACCTTGATCGGGCACATTCCCGCGATTTCCTCGGCTGCACCCTTGTCCTCAAACTCGGAGAGCGTCTGGGACAGCATCACCAGCCGCAGCCCGGCGTGGCGCTGGTGCCGAGCAATCTGGTTCAGCGACTCCAGATTCGCGTCGTCGTTGAACAGGTAATGGGCCTCATCGATGATGATCTCGACCTTCTGCTGCATATTTTTCGCCTGCTGGTACAGCGTCGACAGCAGCAACTGCATGATGAACGACTGTTTGCCGAGGCCACTGCCCGAGCCTTCGACTTGCTGGAGGTCCAGATAGACGGCCTTGCTGCTGTCGTCGATCAGCCGCAGGTCCGACTCTTTCGAGAGATTGCCGAACGTACTTCCCGGCCGGAACGGATGCAGCGCAATCGAGAGTTCGTTTGCGTACTGCTGGATTTTCTGCTGGGAGGACTCCGTCGTCGCTCCAGGGAACATTCCAGGCTCTTCCTGGAGGCGGTCAACGACTTCTAGGAAGTCACTCAGATCCGGCGAGTTCTCCGGCGTGTGCGTCGACGGGTCCGCTGGGTCGATATCGGACTCCGAGAATATCTTGTCGATCAGGAACGTGATCAGGCCGCTGTGCATCTCCAGATCGACATCCCGCGACTGCAGGAAGTTCTCGATAACCCCGTACACTTCGTCTTTCTTCGCTGAGACGGGCTGCATATCCGGGGACTGTTCAAGGACATGAGGCGGCGTCGGATGCATCTCGCACGGGTTCAGCGGCGTCTCGCCGCTGATCGTGATGGTCTTTGCGTCCAGCATCTTCGCGCTGCCGTGCATATCCCCGACCGGGTCGATGTAGATCTGCTTGACATCCGACCGCTTTTTCAGCATCCGCATCGCCCGAGCCTGCGTGCCGTGTGTCTTTCCGCCGCCGGGCATTCCAGTCACTAGCTCTGAGTGGCCGGTTTCCAGTTCCCACGGGTCGATCAACAACGAGGAGTCGTTGTGTCCGTGCAGCCCGTACTCGATGCCGTCCTCCATCCGCAGGTAGTTCGACGAGAACGGGAACAGCGCTCCAAGGGCTTCCCCAGTCATCGACGAGAGCCGGTTCCGCCCGAGTTCGTTGGCCCCGATCGGCGAGACTGTCACCAGTCCGGCTTCCTGCCGGCGGGTCGTTCGCTTAACCCCACAGTTCGACGGGGAGTCCCGCAGTAGCGTTTCGAGCCGGTTCGTTTGCTTTCGGAGTTCCTCTTCAGTCTTGGCAGTCAACCGGATGAACGCGCCGACACGGAACAGCGACGTGTGGTTCCGCCGGACCATCTGCCGGATGTACTTCGCCTGATTGACCTCCTGCTCGATGTCTTCCGCTTCCAGCTCCCCCTTGTCGTTTTGCAGCATCTTCAGCGAGGAGATCCACTCCTTCATCACCGACACTGCTGTATCAGCGTCGTATGGGTCGATATGGATTGAGACATCGACGGCAAGCTCCGTATCCAGCAGCAGTTGTTCCAGCATCCCACTCGTCGGATGCTCCGGATACGTCTCGATCCAGAAGCACCGTGTGTACGTCTCTTGGTCGATCAGAGCATGGTCGGCTTCCCACTCGATATCTGTTGGGGCGACCAGTGACCGGTGGTTCTCTCCCGGTCTATGCAACTGGGAGACGAAGTCAGTCTCGTCGACCTCGTAGTCGGTCCCACCGACGTCATCGGTCTCCATGCCCTCCGCGGCGTCGTGGGCTGCGGCACCCTCGCCGTGCTTGATGAGTTCCCGCGCGGAGTATGTCACCGGGGAGACGGAGGCCGCCTCTTCGTACTCGCGTTCCGACCGGGTTTCGCAGGCCCAGTAGTCCTCGGTCAAGTGGGCCAGTTCGTGGGGGCTGACCGACCGGCTGCGACACCGGAACATATTGTTGACTGCTCTGTCGACGGTTTCGAGCCGGTCGTGGAGTTTCTTGGCCTTGAACTCCTCTCGCTCGGCGTCAGTGAGCGTGTCACTGTCGAATCGAGTGAACAGCCGACCAATGACCGGTATCCCAGTCAAATAATCCGCGATGGAGTCGCTGTTCATCTGGAGGTCGTGGATATCATCGTCGGTCACCCAGACGATGATGTAGTACTTGCGCTGGAGTTCAGTCTCAGTCTCAACGTTGCCGCTGTCGTCGGTGTAGCGGTTGACGAACTCCATGAGGACTCCCCGGAAGATCGAATGGCTCTCCGCGTCGGGGTCGTCGAGTCGGTCGACGTGTGCCTGGATATGGGACTCGTTATCGACCTCGGCCGTCGTGACGTGGAGTTTCGCACGGCCAGTCAGCGATTCAGACAGGCGTGTGAGTGACTTGACGGCTTTCTCCCATTTCTCGTCGTCCTGCAACGACATATTGGCGGGCTCGACCTCAACCGCGCCGACGTACGCTCCGTCGACGCGCTCAATGCCGTGGGGCATGACCCGCTCTAGTCGCGTGACCTGCCGAGTGTCCTGATTCCCTTGGCCGTGAGTGTACTGTCGCTTTTTGACGAGCCAGAACAGTTTGACTCGCAGCCACTCTGTCAGGCGATAGTGGTCCGGGCGGACTTTATGCAGGATGTACAGGAACACTTCCACGATCGCTGTGAGAGCCAACGTTGGGAAGAACAGCGCCGCTGGCACGAACGGCATTCCCATCGCGACGAGGAAGCCAAACGGCGGGATGAGGAACAGGATGAGTTCCCCCAGCGTGTAGTCTCCCCAGAAGTTGGTCGAATCTCCGAGGGATTCGTGAATGATGTTCGTATTGTATTCGTCTTGTGAGTCAGCCATTAGTCGTCATCCTCCCGGTGGGGCAGGCCGTCGCGGTACACATCCGGTCCTAATACATCGTCATCAGTTGCAAACACGTCCTGCAGCGAGTCATACGACTCGGACTCATCGGAGTCAGTGGTCTCAGTATCGTTCTCGTCGAAGTCGTCGTCGGAGAACGGTGGGTCACCCTCAGACTCGAACACTCTGGTATCGCCGGAGTTGATCTGCGTCTGGCGCTCCATCTTGGTTTGCTGCTCCATCTTCGTCTGGCGTTCACTAGTCGGAGTGTCGTCACTCTCAGAGTCCCCGGACGAACTCCCATTAGTGAACCTGCTGTTGAGGACACTTCCGGCAGATGAGCCACTCAACCCGCCAGAGGGCGGTGAGCCACCAGAGCCACCGGACCCGCTACTGCCACTGCCGCCGCCAGAGGGCGGAGCGGAACCGCCTGAACCGCCTGAGCCACCGCCGCCGGAACCACTGTTGCCGCCACCTCCGGAGCCGGTGGGACTACTGCCGCCACTGGAACCGGTAGGGCCAGTGTTATTGGAACCCCTCTTCATGCCAGCGGGGTTAGCAGCCATCTGGCGGTGGACCATCTGGGCACCCGTGGCAGCACTGCCAATGCGTCCTTTTGCGGCACCTGAAGCCGCTCGAATCGTGCCACCCGTCGCCATCGCTGCGCCGGGTCCACCGACCGCTCCAGCGCCGGCTGTCGCCGCTGCGCCAGTGGCCGCCGCACCCACCTTGAGTGGCTTTTTACCGCCGGCGAGAGCCTGTTCGCTGACTTGAATCGCAACGCGGCTACTACGCTGGATGAGGATCTTCTGTGATTTTGCCGCCAAGTACAGCGTCACGAGGCTGATGAACAGCGATAACTTAGAGGGGAGTCCCCAGTTCGTTGCCTCGAAGCTCATTCGTATCAGGATTGCAGGTGGGATGCCCGCAGCAAGGACTCCGGGATACGCGCCGGCGACCTGTTTTGCCAGCCCCGAGAAGCGGTTCAGTGGCCAGACTTCCACTGCCCAGAACGTCGCGACCAGCGGCATCGAGAGGGTCATCAGGAAGACCAGCAGCCACCGGGTGATGAAGATGAACGCCGCCTTCAGGTAGACGTACAATCCGACGATCATCAGAACGACGAATATCCCCAGACTGAGCTCCGCAATTTGCTCGGCTGAGCTGATTAGTGTAGCGATCTCTTCTTTCGACTGACCGGAACGGTAGATTACATTTCCGATAGCGTCGAAGAACTGAGTCCCCAGTGAGGCCACTGGGAGCCAGAAGAACAGCGAAAGAAATGCGACTCCGAGGCGACGTAGGAGTTTCTTCCGGATAACCGGGTTCATCGAACCATATCTAAGCCCAATCATCGCCAAGACGATGAACTGCAGTCCGAGCGCCAGGCCGACTACCCCCTCAAAATAGATACCCGATATTAGCGAGTCCCATGGGGCATTACTCGCAGACTCAAATGCAATGTCGACAGGGGCTGCTGAATTCGGTCCTTCAGGAGCAGGCGTCCGCACCATCGGATCAATAATGGCTTGGAAAAACCCATCAAGATAGTTGATTATCTGCGTTTTAAGTTGAGCAAAGAAGCCGCTGATACCAGCTGTAATTGCCGATGAGAGTTCTCTAATTGCCCTCTCGACGATTTCCTTAACGATTTCTTCACCAATTTCCGACTGCATTGCTACGTCTCCATCTCCGTCTTTGTCGGGGTTGTGGTGACCTCTTCTGGCTCACCAGCTAGGGTTCGTTTGCACCCGTTACCGGTGCTGTCAAACCTGTCGGTATACTGTATAGTTTGGATGACAGTAACCGGGTCACTCCAGAGGAATCCAACAGTCAATTCCTCCTCTCTTAGAGTTGTTTCTTCAACTTTTACGCAGTGTGGGCCATCAGCGAGGAGAAAAGTAAATTCGACAATCCCGGTTTCACCCGGCTTTATTGGTTCAAATGCCTTGCTGTCTTTGTTTTCTCCATTGAGGATTGTCCGCGTTGCTGCGCCAGTTCGCTGGCCGATATTCCGAACAACAACCCCCAAGCTATCGTCGCGGATCTCTTCATGCTCAGTCCCAGGAACAGCTTCTTCAAATTCAAACGTAGTGCCCAGTTCGAGTGGGAGTTCAGTTTCAACGTCATCCCCACGGAGATAGAGTGTATGCTGACCCCGAGGCAGCGGTTCGTACGAGTCCTCTCCTTCTGTTAACGAGAGGCGTGTCCGGGTCTCGCCAGGACTGAAATAGTCACTGGAGAACTCCCGACCAGACTCTGTGATGATGCTAACCGATGACGGCTCGATTTCATCAGTCACAGTCACTTCCAGAGCCAATTGGCGGCCGTTCTCTACAATCTTAATCGACGTCTCTTCGATGTAGTCGGACTGATCTTCTGGCGGGCCGGCGCTTCCGTCACCTCCGTCACTGTTATCAAACAGCCCGCCACTGCATCCTGCAAGAGCAGCAAGACTCCCGCTGAGGAGTCCAAGCACTGTTCTGCGGTCGATACTGCTGTTTCGTGGTATATCTTGCTTTGTCATGGATTATACCAACCAACAAATTGGCCTCTCGTCCAGACGTCGTAGCCGTACACCGCCAGCACAGCCGGCAACAACGTCAGGAGCGTCACCACAACGAGGTCGATGAACTCCGAAAGGTCCGGAAGATCCACCTCATACGCAACGCGTTCTTGCGTGTCCCGAACCGGGACAGCACGCCCTTGCTCCCACCAGATTTGGGTCGGACGATACGTGACTATCGCCGAGGAGACCTCGCCCTGGTCGACGGTGACCGTAATCTCGTCAGTTCCGGAAAACGGCCGTTCGACCCGGGACTGTCCCGTTGCGACAGTGACGTTCCCTGCCGCAATCGGGAAGCCAGCCTTCGGTTCAAC
>NZ_JAVDDX010000008.1 GCF_030848575.1 Haloarcula sp. H-GB4
AAAGACCTCCGAGATGTACACCCGGTAGTCGTGGATGGCACGAACACTCCCGTTCGGACGGACCAGCCGTTCCGTGCCTGACTTTTGATGGACGACCGTCGACGGCTCGATACTGAAGAACGTGACGTAGGCGTCACGAATCCAGAGTCCAGAGCGAGTGTCCGTGACGTTCACTGGTTGCGAGGAGGTCTCGAGACCAGTCCGGAACGAGTCGTGTTCGGGCCGGTTCCACAGCGTTGTGTTCGACGGTTCGCGAGAGAGCATATCTCCCGTGCAAGAAGGCAGAACAGCCAGCGTGCCGTTCTCGGCCTCGGCCCGGTCAGCCCGTGTGAGGTCTGGATGATCGGGGTCGCCAGACCACAGCGCACGGAAGAACGTGTGATTGTGGTTGTAGGACCGGTTAGGTGGGAGAACACCCGCCGTCGCGTTGTCCCCAACAGAGGCGTTTGCTGGTGGATTCGAGGCATTCTCGTAGCACGAGACTTTCGCGCTGAGGTTCTGCCTTGCTCCCATTTCGACGGACCTATTCACGCCTGTCTGGTTCGCTGCTGACCTTCGGTCGATGGACTCGTTGCCCGCGGTTTCGTTGGCTGCCGTTCCGTTGGCAGCTGGGTCACGGGCACTGGACTCGTTTGTTTCAGTGTCGTTCGCTTCCGTTCCCTCTCCGCTGGAGCCATTCGGTGCGGTGGCGTTTTGTTGTAGTACCCCCACGCCACCGTGGCTCGAACCGGTGAGGAAGTGTCCCGTCCCCCGCTCAGTCTGGATCTGGGCCGGGCCGGTAGTCCCAGACGTAGGCCCCGCAGCTGCGGCTGTCGAAAGCAGCGAGCAAAGGGCCGCGATCACCAGCACTGAGCGGAGTGAGGGCATTGTGTGTGCTTAGAATGGCGTCACGCAGTCCGAGAAGCCGAAGCCAACGTTGTTCCCGAATTTCGTGATAAGCTCTGGAGCCACGATTGCCAGCACAACAACGCCTAGGCCGACGAGCGAGAGGATGAGGTCCCGCCGGGCCTCGTTTTGCTGGTTCGGGTTACCCGAAGCCCGCATGTATGAGAGCCCACTGCGACCGACGAACACCATCGTCGCTGGGAGGCCAAGGCCAGCCAGTGCCCCAAAGACGACGTTGACGCCGTCCTCGACAGCAGTATCACAATAAATGTTCCCGACATCGGTCTGGCCCATCGCAGAGCCAGCAAACAGCGTGAGGATCAACAGCAACTGCGTTGCCGGTCGCACACCAGGAGTGAGCCACGCTGCAGCGAACTGGCGCTTTGCGCGAGCGTAGAGAGTTGATTGTGAGTTCGATTCGTTCGATGCGTTAGTTCGTGTTGACATGGATGTCTCTATCTGGGTGGTTTGGTTGTCCACTGATTCCCCACCGATGACCCGCTATCGTATATTATATTGAATTACATACATTTGAGGTGAATGCCATACTGAATTCACCACCGTGTCCTGACAGTGGAATGAACAAATAACTTGTGTCTCTAATGGACATTACTACTGTATAATACTTCGTATTATACTGGGTTACCTACTCGTATGCTGTTGGTTGATTTTTAATGCATACTCAAACTAGTCTGTAAGTCGTGATCGAGGCCGATTATTAGAAATCTGATACAGTAGCCCAATCTAGAACATAGACTATATAGTTGGTAATAAGCTCGAAACTACTGTCCAGTATCTGAAAGTAAATATCATCGACAGACGGAAGCAAAACTCTACGGCATTGACAGCCGCGGTGGAGACATCCCGGTCAAGACGGACCAGTCAGCATGTCTGACGCAGACGATTACACATTGATAAAAGGGCAGATTGTTTTCCAATACTAATAATTTCAGACGTCTAAACAGCTCTAAAGAGGTATTTAGTAGTTCGTAATACTCGAGTTCTGTGCTGATGAGACGACGATATCGATGACATCATCAAGGCGGCTAATTGATTCAAGAACTTCGATAGTCGTGCCAGTATCAGTACTCATCTCCCAGTAGTACTTCTCGCCGCCTTGACCGTCGCCTGTGCGCTTCTTTCCGTCAATTATTCCAATCATGTCCAACTCAAGAAGGTGGTCCCGCATCCGGTCGAAAGCTAGCTTATTGACACCAATTTCCGAACAGAGATTTGAATACTCAGAGTACACACGGCGCGTTCGGGCTGGTTCGTCGCCGTCAACGGCGACGGAAACCATGGCCGTGAGCGTCGCCTGATCCTGAATCGTAAGTCCATTGATGCTCTGAGTGATGTATCGTTTCTCAACGCGCTCTTCAGCCTCCCGGACATGATCGTCGACGATGAGATCATCCGAGTGATCAAGCGCAACCTCACCGGCTTCGTAGAGATAGTCAATTGCTTGGCGAGCAGAACCCTTGTCCTGCGCAGCGAAGGCAGCACATAATGAGATAGCCGAGTCATCGACGGCCCCATCAACGAATGCACGGTCAGCACGTCGCGAAAGAATCTGCTGAAGTTCCTCCGAGTCATACGCGTCGAACTGGATTACTGAGTCATACAGTGAGGATTTGACTTTAGGGTCCAGATTCGAGAGAAATGTAGAATCGTTTGTGATTCCGATAATCCCAAGCTTAGTGTTTTTTACGTCGCCCTGTTTTCGGGCGCGAGGAATCGAGTAGAGAATGTCGTGCTTATCGCCGATTGAGTCAACTTCGTCGAGGACAACCACGACGATCTCTGCGAGGCTCTCAAACACATCGAACATCATCTCAAAGACTTTGTGCTGGCCGTGGCCATGCGGGTTCTCACCCATGTACTGTTCGACGATATCGCAGGCAACTTTATAAGAGGATTTGTGGTTAGCACACGAGACGTAGACCGTATCTACGTCGAGGTTCTGTTGGTCAGCTCGCTGCTCAAACATTTCAAGGACATGCTGTGCGGTCGCAGTTTTTCCTTGCCCAGTCTTTCCCTGGAGAAACATGTTCTTTGGTGCTTCACCGCGGAAGGCCCGGCGAAGTCCTCGGATTATTTCATCTCGCTCGGAAGCTCGTTCAGGAACGGATTCCGGCGTCCAGTGTTCATGAAGAACCTCTTCATCATCGAAGATTTCTCCGGTGGCCCAGACATCGTCAAGATCGGACCCATCACTCATGTGCCTACGATTCGTGTGTAATTCGATAAATCTTACGTCGTTCATGTCGCGGACCACTCCCATGTCGTCAATGTCGCCGCACACACCCCCGTGTCGTCAACTCTGTTCAAGGGTACAACCGATATGTAGAGGCCCACACACCCCGATGTCGTCAACTTTGAGTGTCAGCAAAGCACGTCAGGGGAAGTAATATCCAAACAAGTGAGAGTGGAGCAACGGCATGAACAGACACACACCCCCATGTCGTCAACTCTGGGATGTTGAGTGGGGGGAGGGATGAGGCTAAACTGGATATGCGTATCCCCCATGACAAGCAGGCAGAGAACATTGAAAGGGGGGGTTTCCAAGAATAAGAGATAGAGTATGATTCCATACAGCTGCACAGCTATGGCTCTAATAAAAGCGAGGTTTTATTACAGTTGTTTGTTAACCAAAGCCGTACTGCAAGGAGCTAGAACAAACAGCTCGAATAGTACAATATATTCGCGGTGGTTATTGAGACTGTGCTCTCTGTGCACTATCTACCGGATAGAGACTCTCTAATGGCTATATGGACTCTCTCATATCACCTTTCCCAAGAGAGTCTTTCCTGACCGAGTTGACGACGGGGGGGTGTGGGTGTGTGGTTTCGGACCGCTCGATTGATGCAGTTGTTAGTGGTCGGATCGACAACCAGTATTGTTGAAAACGATGGACGTACTATATTACTAAGTTGATCGAAGACGGTTGTACGGGATTTTATAAATGCTCATCAGTATCTATATGTAAATGGTTAGTACTTCTGGCGATGCGTACTCACTCGGCGATGCGAAAGAAGAAATCGATATTCTCCGACGTGTTGAAGATGATGTCGTTGACGTCATCAAGAATGCAGGGAACGAGGACGTTCTCGAATATCTCATCGAGGAGGAGAAATTGGACACCCGCCATGACGGGCAGCGAGGACTCGGAGCGGTCCGACGTGCAGTTCTACAATCTCCAATCGCCTCTGACCGTCTCAAACGTGTGGTCAGTTTCCGCGGTGACGAAACACCGGAAGAAATCCTTGTTCCGAAAGACGTGATGCGGAACGCGAAGGTGGCTCTCGAAGCAGGGAAGCCGGTCGTCCTCTATGGTCCAACGGGGACGGGCAAGACGACGTTTGCCAAGCAACTCGCGCGTGAGACTGGTATCGGATACGCGCTCCATACAGCTACTCCGTCGTGGACACCGTCGGATATCATCGGGGGTATCAGCCCGGACTACACGGGCGATTCGCTGAGCTATCGGACCAAACTCGGTTGCGTCTCGGAAGCTGTCCAGCGCGCTCAGGAATTCAACGTCGAGTACGGTGTCATTCTGGACGAGATCACCAGAGCAGATATCTCCAAAATCTTTGGCCCGCTTTACACTGCTATCGAGAACCCCCACCAGACGATTTTTGAGACTGACGAAGGCGAAACCATCGAGCTTGACGAACGGGTGAACATCATCTGTACGATGAACATGTCCGATCGGACGGTCAACGAGTTGGACAACGCCATCACCCGCCGGTTTGCGATGATCGAACTCGATGAGTATGAGGAAGACAAGCGCCGGCAGTTATTCAAGAGCTGGATTACCACGCACGTTAGCGAACAGACTGAGTTAAACGATAGTGAGATTCTTCGACTGTTCGAGCGTGACTACGAAGGTATCAATCACGGCCACGAATCGACTTCGCAGGGTTCGATCATGCGATTTGGACCGATGCACTACCGCGATGTCGCCGTGTTCCTCGGCGTCGCATGTCGAGAGGGTGGGGAGTACGAACACGACCAGACCGACGCCGTTGGGCAAGCGTTCCGTACGTACATTGTCCCACGGCTCTTGAATGCGGCAGCATTCCCACAAATTGAGCGAATTGCGGAGCACTACCGCGCGCTGAATGGCGAGTTTGAAGAGTTCGATCTCGCCCCTGCTGCTGAGCTAGCCGAGCGGGAACTCGAACAGGAACGAAGACAGATGGGCTCCTACGAGTCATGAGCACCGTCGACGAAGTGTATCAGTACGGACAAGATACATTCAATATCCCCGAGCGGGGTGAGATACGGATAGAAGGGTGTCCGTCGTCCATCGGAGACCAACTTCGTCGCGCGTCCTTTACACAGCAGAGTCCCGGTGTCTTCACGAAGAGTCAAGCAGCGCTCGGCGGCGAGCAGGAGTATGAGGTCGTCACGGTCACTGTAGACGGCGAGGAGAACGAGGTACACGTCGAAGCGACGGATATCATCGGCGTTGTAAGTCTCACACCGTCGTCGAAGGTGCAGGTTGATCCGAAGATCGACTGGGAGCATATCTTTGATATGCTGCTGGCAGTCTACGATCAGAACCGCTCCATTGAGTATCACGGGATCCCACTGCAGGATTTCCTCTCTGACGATATCCACCTCGATGACGTTTTCGTCGTACTGGCAATCAACTACCTTGACGGGCTAGAGACGATTCACCGACAGGGGTATATCCGTGACTTGGTTATTCGACGGCTCAACAGTCTAAACGGGCGGGGAGAGATCGATGTCGAACAGACGCTGATGAACCACGCGCAGGGGACTCTGGAGCCACACTGGATCCGCAACGAGACTGAGTACGACAACGCCGCGAACTCATTGCTACATTTCGCTGGAAAGACGCTGCTTCGACTGTTCCGGCAGAACTCTCACGAGAACGACCACCCTGCATACGACCGCATCTTCTCGGAAGTTCACCGAGAGGTGGAGCGCCTGGAGAATATGGGTGTCAGCAGCGGATTGGACCGGATGGACGCGTATCGACGCCTCTCGCTTAACGATCTTCCGAAACAACGAGGGTACTACCGGAAGGCGTTCGACGTCGCCAAGGCTGTGATGTCGTCTTCACTTGGTCAGCAACTCCGAGATGGCCCGCGAGAACTAGTCGTAGACTATGTTCTGAATATGGAGTCGCTGTTTGAGCAGTACTCTCAGGTTGTCATCGAGCGGACGCTCTCATATGTCAAATCTTACGACCATCTTGGCAGTCTTGACGATGTGACGCCTGTTCGATCACCGTCTGTGAATCCGTTCGAGGGTGAGGGACAAATATACCATGAGCCGGACCACGTGCTACAGGAGGGTGAGAAGACACTAGCTGTGCTTGACTCGAAGTACTACGCAGAAGGGCACGACCCAGTGAAGGAATCCCCGTCTAGGTCACGGCTGTTCAGCTACGCCTACCTCCTTCACTCTGACCGGCTCGCGTTCCTGTGTCCGCTTCTCGAATCAAAACGCCGCCGTGTCGTGCAGACTGGAGCGGAGCTCCAAATACTCTCACCCGACGAGTTCTCGCTCGATGCCTACGACAACGTTGTTCACGAGTATATCCACGAAGTTCTCGTGGGAGATGCTCCCGAACTGGAGGCGTTCCGAGCCGTGGCGGAGCATGAACTATGCCTCGACGGCGTCGACGAATCGGACCTCCACCTAGCGAAGCAGATGAGCGGTCCGTTCACGTTCAAGGACATCAAGGACTTCTCGCTCCGCGTCCTTAAGTCAGCCGCCGATGAACACTCATACGACGTACGGAATCGATACGATCTGGAGCAGGAAGGCGACTGGACGCGTGAGCAAATCGAACTAAAGTGTAATGACCGGTACGAGCACGCCACAACGTGTGTGCCCGTCTTCTGTCGGGAAGACGGTGAAGAGTGGATCGATCTCTACTTCTTGAATGGTTCTGGGGAAGTAGAGAAAGAGGGGCCGCTGAAATTGTTGTAGATGACGAAATTGTCGAATTAGCAGACTTGATCAAGAGGATGACCTACAGCCTCGATGAGTTACGTGACATAGCAATCTTATCGGTTGCTCTCATGTCAACCGCAATTTACTATTTTACCCAGGATACCAGCGTATTCGTTTGTTCGATGGTGCAACTGATACTCCCACTCAGCTTAGTGATTTTTGTTGTCCTACTGTTTCTTGGGGACGTTGAATTTGACAGTAAAAAACTGGCTCTGTCAGCCTTTGGTCTCCTCTTTCTTATGACAGTCACGGGTATAATTACTTCTTGTTAAGTGATTAGAATCCATCTGCTTTGGACAGCAGGTACAATCCAACCGCTGCTGTTCCGATGACAATTGGTTCTACGCCATACGCTACTACTGGTCGCATTGTTTTAGCTGTTGAACTTTGAATTTAAGTCCACCTCTGAATTTTTTCGTTGAAGCCATCGTCTCAGCTACTGGTAATTTGACTCTGTCAAAATGGAGCTACTAACCAGCCACCGCCTTCCTTCCGCTCCAGTTGCGGCCCAAAGACCTCTTGTAGCGAGTGGAGCTCGTCGCCGTCGCGGAGGTCATACGTCTTCCCACTCCGGTGGAATGACCCGTCGACAATGAATTGGATGGTCGGACTCTGATATTCTAGGTCGTTCGCTCGGCTATCCATCTCTTGGGCGAGATTCACGGCCAGGTCACCATCTTGGAACGCGCCGGCGAGTCCGACGACGCTCACTTTATTGGGGACATCGTCGCTTTTGAGTCGCTGGAGGAACTCTTCGACCGGTATCTGGTGGTCGAACGCATCGTACTCGCCCTTGATAATGAGATTATAACGGCCGGGGATTTGGCCTGGACCTGCCATTCTTGAATCGTACTCTCTCAGCAGCGCATTAAGTAATTATGCTGTCAGACAGTTCAGTATTCTATTGCCGACCGAATCTCCTCATTTATGCAGTAGCCAGCGAACCAAAGTACTATTCTGCAAGATGAACAAGATTAATATGAGCGCGAAGGTGCTGCGTGGAGCCTGTGTGACCATTCCCGCAAGCCCGGTGGCGCAAGCTAATGGGCGTCGAAGACGGCTGTGGGCACAAGAAAGGCACCTATTTCTAATAACGTGAAAAGAATCGGATATGATCCATAGCCTCACGGCAAACGCCTGACGCTCACTTTTTCGAGGCCTACAGAATCCAGATCAACACCGACGAAATCACGCTCGTTTGTGAGAATACGCGAGGTGATAGAATCGACATCAATCTCGTTGAGCAGCCGTTTCACGCGGAACTCTTCAGGATCGTTGGGAATCGCATCCTGTGAATGATTTGGTGGGTCATAGGCGTCAATAAACTCCGCGAGTCGGTATGCAGTGGCGAGAATCGGCGCATCCTTCGGTTGCATATCACACCGTGCTGCGAGCGTTCTCGTCGTCGCGTGGTGTCGAACTGCGTCGACATCAACTCGGAACCTATTGGGATGAGGAACGACCGCAGCGGGCGTATCGCTCAGCGTGATTAGATGCTCCCAAGCGAGGTCTTGACCAGGACTCCCGCGATTTCGCTCCATTACCTGATAGAACTCAGTAGCAACATACCGTGGAATGAAAACAATACGTTCGCCTGCGATAATTTCATCGTGGATTTCGGTGGCCCATGGCTGTGCCTCATTGGCCATGTAGACCAGTAATTGCGTATCTATGATATCCAAATCGACCGGCATTCAGAAGATCCCTAACGCGATACAGTAGATTCGTTGCGGTCGTCGTCGTCCGACACCGAATCTGGTCCATCAAATTGCATCACTGCGACGTCTTGGGGCTCTGGAGCGGACTCCGGAAATCGAATAAACTTCTTTGGATCTTGGTTTGCCTGAGCATCGTATACTTCAAACGCCGTCTCCCAATCTATATCGAGTGCCGCGCCCTGCTTGCGTGCCTTTCGTGCACGCTCCGCTGTTTCGTCAGGGGCAGAGAGGTCGCGGTCAAACTGCTCGGCTAATTCCTTGCTCATGCTCAGACCTATTACAGTGATACGTAGCCTATCGCTCGGCAAAAAGCTTCGGGTGGCATCCCCGTCCGCTAAATCCTAAAATACTGTGGGGAAGAGAAGTTATATTATCCTCTGACAATCTTCAACCATGCCAGATGCGTGGATTAGTCTATCTCTTCCTTCCGTAATTTGGATTGTCTCCGCAGCCATAGCCCTTGCATCGCTTAATACAGGGGTGTTTGGAATTATTGGAATCATTGCCTGGCTTGCATTCTTGGGATTGTCGCGTTCTTTGCGTATATTTTTGGCTGATAATCCCACATAGAGGCCCAACAGGCTCAGCCACCAAAGAGTATATTTTCCCTCTGACACGAAAACGCTGGTTTAGATAGAACCTTCAGCCGTCTATCCGCTTCAGTAGCTCGTGATATCCCGATCCCCAAGCACTCGCGTATACGTGTCATCTCCGGTCACGTCCGCGAGCCGACCGGCGAGTTCGCGCAGGTCGTCATCGATATCCCACTTTTCGACGTAGTTCTGGACCGCCTGGCCCTTCTCGTAGCGGTACCGGAGGAACTGGAGCTTGTCGAGGTTCGAGAGGTGGTCGCCACCGTCGCCGTTGACACGCTCTTGGATGTACGCCTGGCGCTTCTCGTTGTCCCAAGTACCGAGTTCGAAGCCGTCGTCTTGGTTGTACAGGCACGTCTCCTTGAGATCCTCTGGTGTGGCGTTGGTTCCGCGGCAGAGCTTGTTGACGTCGTCGAACGAGGGATTCGGCGTGTCCAGCAGGTCGATGAGCACGTCCTCAACGCCAATGTCGCTTGCCTCCTGGATGATGCCGTAGATCTCTTGAACGACTTCCTTCGCGTCCATAATCTCGCCATCACGCTGTACCTTCCCGTGGTGCTTCGAATACTCGCGGAAACACGCGCCCATCTCCATCACACCGATGTCGCCGCGCGAGAGGTCGCGGTTCTCTTCGAGTTGCTGGCGGGTGCGCCGAGCCGTACGGTAGATCTCGCGGCGTAGGGAGTTCCATGACGCGGCTTGAGTGTCTTCGATTGGACGGGCTACAATGGCGATATCGAAAGAAACTGCTTCTCCAGTGATGAACTTATTAATATCTGCAGTAAGGGGATATGCTGCTGTGACTTCAAATCCTGCATTACAAAGAGACTCTAACAGTTCGCCCCAAGACTCGGAGTCGCTATGGTGGTAGGTGAACGCAAGGGTGCCATCTTTCTTGAGTGCTTTACGAATTGCTGCGAACGCTTGTCCGATTTCGCGTTCGAAATCTTCCGCAGTTTTGTCCAAGAAAGGGTTTGTTACAATAGATTCTGCTCGCGGAGTCTTTTCCGCAGCAAATCCATCGTACTCTCCCTCAAGCAGGGGCTTAAGCCACACGTAGAAGAAGTCTGAAACCTCGGAATACATCACGTTATCATAATAAGGTGGGTCGGTGATTACAGCATCAAACTCATTCTCAGCCTCGAGCTGTCTTGCGTCGCCGAGTGAAAGGGTGAAGTCGCTATCGATTGCGGGGAATCCAGTAGCTTTCTCAGTCTCTCCATCTTTAACATAACGCTCTGAAGGAGAATTAGCGTACTCTACACCGTTCAACAGCTTATCCCAAATCGCACTGAACGATCCCGAGCCAAATTTCGTACCCCAAACGTTGTTCTCAACTGGATCTGTTGTAGGAACGAAGGAGTTCTGTTTGAATGAATGGTCCGCCTTATTATAGCCGTTATTGTAGGTTACGAAGGTGCTGTTGTACCGGATAGAGTCGGAAAATGCGAGCAGGAGGAACTCTCTTATATTTTTGTCTTCCACTGCCTCAATCGCCTTAAGAAGCTTCGAAAGAGAATACAGCTGCCTTTCAGTGAACATATCTGCCCACTTACTGTACCCATGATCGAATACTGGATTCCTCTCCGAAGTCATATGACCGGGAGGGATATCCTCATCCGGGACATACTCATGAAGCCCAGGACTTTCTTTCCACTCCTGTTTAACCTCCTCAAAGAGTGTTATGTCCGTTTCTTCGATCCGTTTATAGCCCTTGTACGCACTCTTGTTTTCACCTGCAGCATCGCAGTGCTCACAATAATACTCAAGCGCGTAGAGGCGCAGGTCGAATCCGTCTTGTTCTTGGATGGCATCGGTGATACCGTACTTTTGTCCGCAGTCTGGGCAAGTATATTTACTCCGAGATACATTCCCCTCTTTAGGTATGAAATCGTGACCACAGTCGTTACAAATACACTCTGATTGCCAATCGTCTACTAGTGTAACTGCCTCACAAGACGGGCAATGAACGTTGTACTTGCCTTCATTTTCGTAACGACCAGCAGCGACACGATAATCCTTGAACAGTGGAACTGTGTGTCCACACGAGACACAGTCCAACTCCTTCACCCAGAAGTTGTACATTACGTCGGCGTCGTGGTCGCCGTTCGGACAGGGCGTCTTGTAGTACTGGGTGATCTCGTCAGCGACCTCCTCTTTCACCTGCTCGAAGGCCTCCTCAAGTTCTTCAACGTCGGTCTGGCCCGCTTCGAGTTCCTTCTTCGTGACGAACCACGCGACGGGGTTCAGGTCGTTGCCGACGACTTCAGCACCGAACCGTGACGCTTCAACGAGCGACGTACCCCCGCCCATAAACGGGTCGAGGATTTTCTTGTCCTCGACACGAATATCCTTCGGGTAGAGCTCCCAGAGGCTTTCCGGGTTGGTCATATCCACGCGTTCAAGCAGCGACGCGACGTCAAGGTCGGATTCGCCGTCGGCGTCATCACCGTAGGACGCGAGCGTGTTACCCTTATGGCCAGGCTCGAATACTGAAACCTTCTCCGGGTCGTCCAGCAGCGTATAGAGAGATATAGCACGGAAGACACAGCCGAGGCGTCGCGCCCACCACTTGTGCATCGTGTAGATCGGACGGTAGTACATCCTTGCTCGGCCCTCCTTCTCGGCAATTTCGTTCACGCGCTCAATGGGAAACCCGCGTTCGATGGGGAGTTCCGGCCGGTCCTGCCGATCCTGTGAAGAACCAGATTGCTCAGACATTATTCAGTATGTAGAAGCGATGATGCAGGAGCCACATAAGTCTGCGTTCTCTATCCTGGCTAACGGACGGAGGTTGCGCTACGCTGATGGCGTCGGGAAGATGATTCGGAAATGGAGAGCAGTTGATTCGTCACGCTTTATTTCAATTGACACACTTGTGCCTCTATGGCTGACAATGACGACGAGATTTTAGGTGATCACCGCTGGCGACGGACGACCCTCGTCCCACCCCTTGTTGATTCTGTCGGAGGGTCTATGCAGATGGTACGGTGGGCGCGTGAGCGAATGCCCGATTTCCTCTGGATTGCGTTAATGTACGATGCTGTCGGTGGAAAGCGGACAGTAGATATCGCTATCGCTTGCGCAGAGGAGGCACAGGAGATCCATGACGGAGGTGACTTCGCTCTATCCAGCGACTATGATGAACTCTCGTCCTCAGAATTAAGTAGCCTGAAAGAGGCGTTGGATGACAATGTACTTGAGGATCTGTCTCACGGCTTAGAGCCACTCATCGCCTACTATCCGTCGTATCCCAAGGTATCACTCTTTGATGAAACACCACCAGAAGAAGACCATCACCTCGGCTATCTGGCTGAGATCGTGGATGAACTTTCGGACCGACGGTCTCAGCTTTCCACGTACGTTCAGGGTATTTTTGTCGGAACTCTGATGGCGACAGGTGGAATGATGATTTCTCCGGATAGTCCTCTCGTGGATATCAACGAGGTGTTTCGATACCCGGAGACGGAGAAGTCAAGGGAACTAGCCTCGGTAGTAAGAGCATCGACCAAAGCGACTAATGCCTCAAATGAGGGTGACGAGAACCAGAGTGACTGGGCTCGTCGATTCTGGCAGAGGGGCTTCGAGATAACAGAGTGTATCTTTCCGCAGGAAGGCCAAGACGCGGAGGAACAGGGAAAGCATCCCGACCAGGAGTTCTTTCAGAATCTCGCGGCAATCGGGCGTGAGTACGAGACAGATCTCCGAACCACTCTACTTGATCTTTGGTGGGACGCGAAACATGATGCGGAGTTCACCGGAAAACACGAGATACTGGACGGTCTACTACTGAGACAGGTAAATTTGGCCACGTCCCTTGCAAGGACTCCGACAATGTGGTCCAATGACATCGGCAGTATCATTCTTCGCTGTATGTCTGAGACGCATATAGTTCTTGAGTGGCTCAATCAAGAAGGTGATCGTAGTGATTATCAGGATTTCATTGAGTACGGTCTTGGCCAAGAGAAGTTACTGCTGGAGCATTCCAAGAACGTAGCCTCTGATTTTCCAGATGAAGAGGTGGGAGATCTTGAGCAGGGATTAGATGATTTAGAGCAGAGGATTGAGGCGCAGAGAGCGATGTACCTGCTGCCGGTAGATGTAGGTCACTGGGCGGATAAGAATACTAGAGAACTCGCTCAAGAAGCTGGCTGTAAGGATGTCTACGATATGCGCTTCCAGCAGCACAGCGCCGCAGTCCATGGCCAATGGAATGCGATAGACAAAGCAAATTTAGTCACATGTCATAATCCGCTACACCAGTATCACAAGGTTCCGGAATTTAGACCAGTATACAAAAATCCCTACGCGGTTGTCGAAGCAGGGAACTTGATGAACCGAAGTTTCAGTAGCTGGATTGAGGCGCGAGAAATCGACGCTGAAGATTCCCAGATACCGGACTTGGCTGGGTCAGTAAAGCAATTTATGAGAGAGTACAATGACGGCTAAAGCGGATTTCACGCCGCCTTGCTGGTACGTATTACTGCTGGAAGCTGATCTCGATCTTCAGACTCGACGCCTCTTCCGGCATTCGCTCGAAGAGGTCCTGCACTTTAGTGTAGTCCTGTTCGGACCGCAAGGTCAAGCTGACCTGCGTGCGCTCGACGTCGGCAGTCCCCTGAAGAGCGCTGGGAACGCCCTCCCTGTCGGGTAGCATGAATGTGACGTCGCCGTACTCGACGCTTCCCGTCTGGTGCTTGTTTCGCCACTTGCTCCGCATCGCGGCGACGTTGTCCCCGTTGTACTCGAAGCGCCACGTATCAGCTTCTGTATCAGCCTTCCGGAACGGATAGCCGGGCACCCAGTCGGTGGCCTTGTCCGATCCGGTCGTGTTGACCACGTACTCCGGCTCCTCGTCCTTCCCGATGTTCTCCAACAGGAACGTCCGAATCATGTACTCGGTGACGCTGTTGTCGAAGCGATCGGTGACCTTGTTGACGGTGAACTGGTCGCCCGGTTCCAAGCCTTCGATGTACGCCAGAATCTGGTCACCAATTCGGTCGGATACCGTCGGGACAATCTTGACCGTTGTCGGCTCTCGGTCGCCGAGCGATCCGAGATACCGACCGCCGGCCTCCAGCACATAGTCGTCGACGAGGAACTCGTTGACCGCCTCACGAGCAACCGATTCGGTCTCGTCCGGCGGCAGGAATACTGCTTCATCTGACCGAACCTCTCCGATGATCGTGTCGAGATTCGCGTACCCGTCGTCGTTGATATGCTCCTGGATACGGTCCACGAGTGACGACGCACCGACGACCTCCGCACCGCCGACATCGCGGAGCGTCGCGTCGGACTGCGGCTTGTCGAGAATCTCGTTCCCTTTCACGATGACGTACTGATCCTCACGGGCGAGCCGGCCGATAGCCCGCATCAAAACGTCGTGGCTATCACCGTCGATCCAGATCTCGCCGTGCTCAACGAGTTCCAGTTCGAAGTCGCCAACGTCAAGCGCAGTCGTCCCGCTCCCGAAGCGCTGGCGGAGCTCCTGCTCGGCGTCATCGACGCCCCACACATCCACGTCATCCTGCTGAACGAGTACAGTGTCCAGTGAGCTTCCGGAAAGGTCGTCACGGAACCCACCGGTATCACGGGCGAGTACCGGCTTGCCGTCGAGCGCTTCGACAGTTGCGTTCAACACGTCGTTGGCACTGCCGGGAATCGGGAGCTCTGGGTCACGGAGGAACTGCTCGTAGATGTCCTCGACTGAGATCTCCCCACGTCGCTCCAGAAGGTCCTCGGCGATGTCCCAGACGTGCGATTGGAGGTCAAAGGGGTCAGCTGCCGCAGAGTCCACAATGTTCGAGGCGTCGAGTTCCGCCTCGTCGAGGACAAAGATATCGAGATCCATCGGCTCCACTTTCGCCCACTCGTCGCCGTCCATCAGATTGTCTCCGTCGATCACATCGCCGTACAGGAGTTGCAGTTCTTCACGGAGTTCGTTCTCTTCTTGCTCCTTCATCCCGCGAATGGCTTCGCGGATCTCGTCGTCCAACGACTCGTCAGCGAGCACCTGCCGTGCGCCCTCAATATACCGTGCTTTGTCGATGTACCGGGTCCCAGACTCGATGGCCTTGTCGCCCGATGGCTGAACGAACACGAGGGTGTTGCGCCATTCGCGTCCCCGTCCGTCGTTCGTAATGACCTGCTCGACTTCGTCTTGTGCCCACTGGCCGTCCTTCACGACGACTTTGACTTCCCGGTTGTCAGGGATATCCCGTATGTCGTTTGTCCGGAACCCGACAGGGTGGGCGTTCGACCCGAAGATGTCGGTGATGAAGTCAGCCACCTCGGCCTTTGCGGCCGTTTCGGAGACATCGACGGCAGCGTTCCGAATCAGCGCGTTCGGATTCTGCCGGTCGCGGATGGCGTACTTCCCGTTGAGCTTGTGGAGGTGCCACGCGACGCCATGGAGCCGTTCGAGGTTAAGCACAACGTCGGAGATGAGGTCGCCGGTCTGATACGCTCCCATCACGATCTCCGACACTTCGGCTCCTTCGCCTTCACTCGGTTTTAACGAGTAGAGCAGAATCGTGTTGAGGATGCGTCGACCGTGGGGAACTTCGTCGGCATCAATACGACTCTTGATGTCGCCCATCGCGGCGTTGAGCCGTTCGTAGTTGATTTTTGCCAGTTCGTTCTCGAACTCGATGGCGTCGATGTCGCCATGGGTGATGAGGTCTGTCTGGTCCTGCATCTCCAGCAGTACCTTCGAGAAGAGGTAGATCATCCCCCGCGTGTTCTGGTTGTCCTCGTCGGCATAATAGCGCGTTTCGAGAGCGTCGAGAAGCACAGGGTGGAACGGGTACAGATCGTGCATCTCCGACAGTAGGTCGTCGGGCAGGGAGACGTGGTCGGACTGGTCGTAGGCGTCGAAATACCCGTTGACGATCTCACGGGCTGCGTTCTCCTCAACGGAATCGATTAGGCGGTGACGGAGGACCTCACGCTTGTCGACTTGGTTGTTCATGTTGACCTCAACCGCCTGCTCTCGGTTCAGAATATCATGGACCTCGGAGCCCTCGCGGAGCACAGAAACGATGGTGTAGAGTTCGAGATCCGAGAGAGCCGTTGATTCGAGCAACGATTGGAGGAAGGCCTTGTTCGCGCTCTTGCGGTCGCCTTGGAGAGTATCAAACCAGTCCTCAAGCTCGTCAACGAAGAACGCCACTGTTTCGTCGCCGACGGCGTTCTGAATCGTCTGCATATCGGGGTAGCCGCCGGATTCGAACGTCCCAGGATCGTGGTCCAGCGCTTCGAAGAACGGCTCCCAAAGGTGCTCGTACTGCTCGTTGTGCATCGCCACAGTGATGGGGATCGCGGAATCCGGAAGTGCGCCCTCGAACCCGTCAATAGAATCATCGGCCCATGTCCCGGCTGCGGCGGGGTCGTCGAAGCAATGGTACAGCGCCACCATTTGGTGGGATTTCCCGCTCCCGTACGGCCCATAGAGGATGTGCGTCCCGCGTGGGTCCTCGCCAGTCAGCGAATCGCGGAGGATTGACAGTGCCTCTCTCAGCCCCTGTGTCATCAGCGTTCGTTCAAAGAAGAGATCGGCGTCCGACTCAAATTCTTCATCGTCGTCAACATTATAGAGTTTTACTTGCCCGTCGATCTGTCCTTCTTCTCGCAATTCCCGGCTCAGGGTGACCGTGTCTGCGAGAGTCTGCGACAGCGCCGTTGTTTCTGCCATCTTAATATTCAAACACACATCAGTATGACGCAATAAACACTATGGTCCCAATGTCGTCCGGTGATACTGGTCGAATAGTAGGTCGTATGACTAAGCGCCAACGAGAGAGCCAGATAATACCTCTAAACAGGAGTCGCACAGGCGTGATTACTACCTATAGCTTGGGAACAAGAAACACGTATGACGACGGAGTGACCCCTTTGTCAGCTGATATAAGATGTAATTACAATCGGCACAAAACGTATTTCACAATCACTGGACTTTGAGTGACTATGGATGGCTACGACCTCGTTGATGTTGAGGTCACCCACAAGTCTGCAGACGATATTCTCGATAGCTTGTCAAACGACGCAGATGATCATATACAGAGCGTCCGAGCCACCCGCCTTCAGGGAGGGCAACCGGACTCCGAGCTCCGCTCGCTGAAGCAACTTGACGAGAACTCGGTAAAGATGCTTGAACATCAAGTAGATGCGGCGTATCGAGCACTCTTCGAGATGGACGGGAAAGCCTTGCTTGCCGACGAAGTCGGGTTGGGCAAGACCATCGAGGTTGGGATGATTCTCAAAGAGATGCACTTCCGGGAAACGAACGATTCGGTCCTCATTCTGACACCCGCGCAACTGGCTAAACAGTGGCAGGCAGAACTACTGGAGAAATTTGGACTTAATTTTGTCTGCAACTACGACGACGAGTTCAGCGGCTTCGATGACCACGACTACATCATCGCCAGCATCGATACCGCAAAGAGTGATCGTCATCGTACGACAGTTCTCAAGCGTGACTGGGACGTGCTCGTCCTAGATGAAGCACACTATGTCAAGAACGAGGAAACGGACCGCTATGACCTCATTGACCGCCTCTCCTACAACTATGCCTTCTTCTTGACAGCAACACCGATTCAGAACGAGCTGACAGACCTCTACAATGTTGTCTCGCTTCTCCGTCCCGGTCTCTTCGGGACACGCGATGTGTTTCATCAGTACTTCGTGAACAGCAATCAAGAAACCCTCGTCAACCGCGACGAACTACAGGAACGACTGCATAAGGTGATGATTCGGAATCGACGCGCAGATACAGATATCGATTTCACCGACCGGACTATCGATACGCGAAAGTTCGATCCCTCTGCTGAAGAACGCGAACTCTACCAAGCTGTGTCTGATTACGTCAAAGGTGCTTACAGCCAAGACCAAGGGCAGAAGTTGGTACTGATGCTCCTGCAGAAGGAGGTGGTCAGCAGCCCTGCCGCGCTCAAAGCAACCATCGAGAAGCGGTTAGACGAGCAGTCAGAACTCACGCACGCAGACGAACTGGAGTCGATTCTTGAGTTGATCGAAGGCATCGACACAGTTACGAAACAAGAGCGACTGCTGGATATTGTCGAAGAAGCCCGTGAAAACGTCGAGAAAGGGCGTGTAATCGTTTTCACACAGTTTCGAGCGACGCAACGGCAAGTACTCGAACGGCTTGCCACTGAGGGCTATACCGTCCACTCGTTCCACGGCGGCCACTCCAGTCAAGAAAAAGAGCAGATTGTCAGAGACTTCGAGGAAGAGGGCGGCGTCCTCGTTTCGACCGATGCGATGAGTGAGGGTCGCAACCTTCAGTTCTGTAATATCCTCGTGAACTACGACCTCCCGTGGAACCCGATGCGCGTCGAACAGCGGATTGGTCGGATTCATCGAATTGGTCAGAAGCGGAGTGTCTTCATTTTCAATATGGCGCTGAAAGATACCGTCGAGGAGTACGTTCTGGAGCGTCTCTATCACAAAATCGATCTGTTCCAACAGAGCGTCGGTGAGCTGAGTTCGATATTGAGTCGGCTTGAGGAATCTGGAACGAGCTTCGAAGACGAAATCTTCGAACGGTTGGTCAACGCTAATTCCGAGGTCGATCTGGAGAATGATTTCGATGACATGGCTATTAACCTCCAAGAGCAACGAGATCTTGCGGATAAATTGGAGGAGTTCAACAGCGGCGTATTTGATGGGTTCGACTTGGGGGCCAGCGATGACTGATGCTGCTGTTCCTGTCACACAGTCCGCTGTGGAAAACTTCGCTGAACAGTATCTTCGGTCAATTGGTTGTGATATTGACAAACAAGGCAATCAATGGACAGTAACTGCTCCAAACGAGGTTGATAGCGAACTACTGACGGAATCAGTGACGTTAGTCTGTGGTGACAACGTTGACGATGAGGCTGCCGAGGAACTCCACCCAGAGAGTCCGTTTTTCCAGACACTCCTTTCGGAGGCAAGTGATAGAGCACCGACGGGAAAACTCTCTCTCGAAGCAGACAACGCTGATGCTCAACTCCCCGACTGGCTTCAGGAAAGCGATCTAGAGGTGAGTTCAGCGAAATTCACGCCATACTACGACCGAACGGCACTCGTGGTGCTATTCCGTGCGCGTGTTGAGACAGTCAGCGAATACCAGACTGAACTTCTTCAGGCTGTAGCAATTGATACTCGCTCTGAAAGCTTTCTGCCCACGTTAGAACAAGCCTTTCTCCAGAGGGTGTCGTCAGATACCGAATTAAAATCGAGTGACTCAATGGATATGCAGGCTGCTGACGTTCGGCCTCTTCTTGACACTGCGAGCGGGCAAGTTGCCGACCGGATTCAGACGACTATCGATGAGATCCATCAGGAAGCTTCCCGAGCTGCCGACGCCGAAGTTGAGGAGTTTCGTCAGATGCAACAGCAGCGTATCGGCGAGTTGGAAGAGCAGCTATCGAACCTATCCGCGAGAATTGCCGACCTGAGTGATCAAATCAATAGCAGCGACGAAAGCAAACGTGTCGAAGCGCTCAAAGAGCGCAAAACACTCAAAAATGAGCACGAAGATATTCAGGCCGAACTTGATGATTTGCGACAGCGGCGCGATCAGGGTTTTCCCAAGAGACAACGTGAAATTCGCGAGAGGCATGCACTGGACGTTCAGGTGGAGCCACTGACGATTACCGAAGTAGAGTACGAAAGGGGAGACCTCAAAATAGTATTGACCACTGACGAGCACACGTTGGAATTTACTGCTGGATACGGAACTGGCGTTGGAATTACTGAGACAGTCAATTGCAGCAAGTGTGGGAGAGCGTTCACTGATACAAACCCTGTTGAGGATATCGCTGGCGGATTGATCTGTCTAGACTGCTCTCCACAAGAGTAGGTCAGACATTGTTACAAAGCACAGTGCAACAGCTGGCTTTTCCCTCCTTCTCATGTGGATAGCTACGGAAACGATGGAGGGAGGCCTCCGAGTTCAGTCCAAAATTTTGTGTTCCTCTGGCGGGTGAGAGGATGACTAACCTCACAATCGGTACGTTCGGAGATGGAGACAGCGCTGACGACAACCTCAATCCCGATGCCGTAAGCATCGCCCGATGTGCGACGACGGGTCGCGCTCCTGATCGCGACGGTGGTAGTTGGGCATCCCCAGACGAGGACTGGGGGCTGACAACGCAGCGGCCAGTGTCGTCGATCAACACGTCGGCTGGTCGAGCGACAAAACAACAGACGCGCTGGGTCGTTGACGGAGACGTCGGGGCATATGTTGAGGAGCACGCAGCTGGCGATGTCCTGCAAATTCCAGACACATACGGCGACTTCAGTTCAGTCGACACTCGAGTCACATTCGTCGATGGACTCGCTGATAGCTACGGCTTCGGAATTGACGCACAGGCGCTCGAAAAGGCATTCCGTGTCCTCACTGGAGGTGGGCGATATACTGCCTCAAAATACTCTGCGATTCCGTGCGGAAACCGGCCGTGGATTCTGACGGGGCCAGAAGGGACGCTCCTGTGCAGTTGTATGCCCGTTGAGCGGCCGGAGAACCCATACACGAGGGAGCTCCGGACGCCAGAGACGACCCTCCAGATCGAGGAACAGAACAGAACGGTCCTCACGGGGGCCGCTGAGTTTGCCCATCTGCTGTCCGACGCTCTTGGAGTCGATATTGAGGAAGTGAGGTACTCGACTGTTAGAGGGGACACCCAGCACACATTCGTCGGAGAGGAGGATAAGTACACGATCAAGGCCAGTGACTTGGCACAGTTGCACGGGTTGACACCCGATCCATCCGTCATCCAGGGGGGAGTCAGCAGTGGAGTCCAGCCCCCAGGTAGTGACGATCTAATCTCGGTTGAGTGGGACGGGCCGGATCACCCGGTTGGATATCTTGACGAGGGAGATGTGATCGCCGGCTACGAATTCACGTGGGAGCAGCCCGAAGAGTCGCTGGAAGACGTTGCAGTCGTTCGAGAGTACCGAATAACACAGAACTACTCGCGCTGGACAGTCGACTATCGCACCCATCGCCTTGCGTCGGTTGTTCCCTGACGTCGACGCCGCCTAATTTTGTGCGCCCTCCGGGAAGTGGAGGGTAATCGAGATGTCACAGTCAACAGCAGCCAGTAGCACCGAAGCAGCAACCACAGACGCCGAGGAGAGCATCCCAGAGACCTCGGCGGCTGACGAGACGCAAGCAGACATAGACAGTACGGACCTGCTAACGCTTGATGCGCCGAAGCATCTCCAGATTAGCGGCGAGGTTCAGCTGTTTGAGCGGATCTTCTCGGCGGCTGGCACGGTCACAGACAAGACGCGACTGGGGATTGCAGAGTCGGGAATCGCCATCCGGGCGGCCGATCAGCAGGGCCACGCGATGGTCGACCTGCGTGTTTCTGGGAGTTCATTCAGCACCTTCGACGCGGGGACGGGGACGTTGGGAGTGGACGTCGGACGGGTCCGTGATGCACTCTCGATTGGCGATGCAGGCGACCTTGCACAGTTCGCACTCGATGCGGCAAACAGCACACTAGAAGTCGACATCGAGGGGATAACGCGCACCATCGAGCTTGATCCGGTTGAATCGCTCCGCTACCCCGTTGAAATGCCGGATATTGACATCCCGGCAACCGTCCACCTGAGTCCAGACGACATATCCCTCGGTCTCGATGCAGCAGATATGCTTGACGACCGGTTTGACCTCTCCGTTGACCCGGAATCCGGAGAAATGCAGTTTGCCGCAGACGGTGACACTGACAGTATGACGTACCGGAGGGAAGACACCGATCTGATTGCCTTCGAGCCTGCGGATGTCGAGGTGAAACTTGATTCGTCGCTCGTCAAATCAGCGAACGCTGGCCTTCCAGACGGAACGAATCGGGTGTTACGCATCGGCAACGAGGTCCCGCTCGTGCTGAAATCAGAGTTCCCTGACGCCGATGGAGCGATGCAGTTCGTGATAGCGCCGAAGCTCCCGAACTGACTCGGGTTCCCGTGGTTTTGCAGAAACGGTGGTGTGTCTTAACCAACAGCGACCGCCATACTCTTCCATTGTTGGTTAGCGCTAATTTTGTGTCTCCCCGGTCAGGTGAGGGATTTCCTCTATGGACCAAACAGTTCCAGACCACGAGCGCTTCGAGCGCGAACAGATCGCACAGGACCGCGACCGGCGGCGTTCCGATACTGTCGAGATCGACGAGCAACGAGGCCGTGAGGTCGTCAACAGCCTGCTTGATGAAGGCGTGGTTGAACCAATTCCAGAACAAGAAGTCTTGCAGCACGTTCCCTCCGGACAGTGCTTCAACTCCGACACGGCGTTGGTGTACTTCCACAAGGGGTGGGTAGCTGGAACCGAGGAGTAGCGCTTCCCGGAGGTTGATACCCAATCGGGGATTTCTCCAGCGTATGGACCGCACTGACTGGCCGACACCCGGCCCGAACGAGCCTGTTCCGGCGTGGGACGAGTACCGGCAGCTGCGCGAGGCCGTCCACGACTACCTCGATCACGAGCCAGAGGACCCAAGATGGGACGACATCTGGCGGGCGCTCGGCGCGATCATGAGCGAGTTCCAGCGAGATGCATTCGCCCAAGCCTTCGACCTCGATGAGCCTGCTGAGACAGCCTGCATACGGCGTCTCATTACGGGCGACGATGAGTGCCCGCACTCGCCGCTTGAAGCCGACACCGACCCGAAGGGACCGCCTCACAGCCCGCCAGCAAACGATCACTCGACACTCTGGCTTGACGATGGTGAGCCGGCGTTGTACTCGATGCACGTCTACCCCGGCAATATCGAGCGACTGGAATCGCAAGAGCCACCCCACAATCTGTGGTTCGACGTCTTCGAGTTCGCTTCCGAGTGGGGGCTAGAAGTCTCTGTTCTCCCGAAATCGTGGTACAACCTCGGTAGTACCGTCCACGTCGTCTTCTACCCGCCGGAGCGATTCAGAAAGCGGTCCCAACAGCAGTAGTCAATTTTCTGTCCCCCAGTGGAGGTGCGGGGGCGTGCCCAAGAGCGCGTCCCGGAGATAGATCAATGTCAACGATACAGTCAGATACGCCAGAACAGTCCAGCCAGCAGACCACTTGCACCTTCGACGATTCCAACTCCCGGGACGAGGAGATGCGTGACAAACTCGATGCATGGGTTGAGGATCTCGTCGACCTCACGAACGAGGCTCAAGCCAGCGAGCAGTTCCAGCAGTGGCTGGATGTGCAGTCGAAGTTCCACGACTATTCAGCGCGGAACACGCTGCTGATCAAACTCCAGTGTCCCGAAGCAACGCGAGTTGCCGGCTACAATACGTGGCAAGACGAGTTCGACCGCTACGTCCAGCAAGGCGAGGACGCGATCTGGATCTGGGCTCCAATCATCACGAAGAAGTGCCCCGGATGTGGAAACTCGCCGTCGTATCACGAGAATACGGACTGTGAGTACGACGAGACAGACCCCGAGCAGTGGCGTCGGGGACTGGTCGGGTTCCGGCCCACGTCGGTGTTCGATATCTCCCAGACCGATGGCGAGCCGCTTCCCGAACTGGAGACAGAAGCCCACGGCGACCCGGATGGACTTGTCGAAGACTTGTTGGACACCACCGACGAGATCGGTGTCGACGCGAGAATCGTCGCTCCCGAAGAATGGAAGCATGGATCTGCACGGGGTGTTTGCGAGCGTCGGAGCGTGACGACCACGAATCCGATGGTGGAAGCGGTTGACCGGGACAACCGGGCCGCTCTTGCGAGTACACTGATCCACGAGTTCGCACACGCCGATCTTCACTTCGATGTCGATGACGAGGTGGAGCGGTCGAAACGCGAGGTCGAGGCCGAAGCAGTCGCCTACGTGGTCAGTCGTCACTTCGGGCTGGACCCCGACAACTCGGCGTTCTACCTCGCGGCGTGAGACGGTGACGCACCAGAGACGTTGCGGGACCGGCTGGACCGTATCTCATCGACTGCAGCAGATTTGATCGATGCCGTCGAAGGTGACAGCTGAGAGGGAGCGGTGTCTTTCCAGTCGTGCTTGAGAGCCATATTTTGTGACTCCCCTTGGGAGTGAGGGAGTCCAAGATGCGTTCAACAGCAGCGTCGGGCGGCAGCCCTGTCGGACAGTTTCTGAGTGTCTTAGCAGACTTACGTGACCAAATCGGAGGCCCATACTACCTCGGGGATGTGACCGGGCGGTTAGAGTGGCCTGACCGAGGAGTCTACTTTTTCTTCTCATCAGCAAGCGACCTTCGCGCAGCGACAGCGGTCGACTGGCGACTCTCCCGTATCGGGACCGTCGGTGTCAGTGCCGGCTCGTCGAATACGCTCTGGAACCGACTCAGGCAACATCGTGGGAACGTTCGCGGGAAGTACGCCGGCGGTGGCAACCATCGAGGCTCGATTTTCAGGTTGCACGTTGGACGGGCACTGATCGAGAAGCACGGCTGGCACGACGAGTATCCCCACTGGGGCGAGCAAAACCCCGACGCCGAAACAACGTCTGTTCGCGAGCAGGAACACGAACTTGAACAGCGTGTATCGGAGTATATCCGTGATCTGCCGTTTCTCTGGGTTGACGTTCCGGGCGACCCCGGACCCGAGTGTGACAGAGCGGTAATCGAAGCGAACTCTATCGCGATGGTTTCGCATTATCGTCGATCCGCAGGACCGTCAGACCTCGATTGGCTTGGATATCACTCGCCGAAATCTGAGGTATTCCAATCCGGCCTGTGGAACGTGCGACACGTCTCTGACGAGTTTGACCCCTCTGTCGTGGACCAGTTGTCGGCGTATATTTCGTCAACAGAAGCGCTGGATCATCAATCGCGAATCTGAGGACGGAAGTGGTTCCGTAGCGAGAACCCAGTCCGCTCAACGACGAGTCCGTAGGCAATCCCAGCTAGTGGCGCGATTACGGGGACCCACCCCGGTACTGACGGCTCCGCCGAGAAGACCTGCCAGAGTGCAGCATACATGCTGACTACGTAGGCGGACGCAACGGCTGTCGAGAGC
>NZ_JAVDDX010000009.1 GCF_030848575.1 Haloarcula sp. H-GB4
ACTCTCGACAGCCGTTGCGTCCGCTTACGTAGTCAGCATGTATGCTGCACTCTGGCAGGTCTTCTCGGCGGAGCCGTCAGTACCGGGGTGGGTCCCCGTAATCGCGCCACTGGCTGGGATTGCCTACGGTTACCTATCCGAGCGTACTGCATTCTCGCTTCGGGACCACCTCCCCCGCCCTCAGATCCGCGGTTGATGATCCAGCGCTTCTGTTAACGAAATATACGCCGATAACTGGTCCATGACCGAGTGGTCAAATGAGTCAGAGACGTGGCGCACGTTCCACAGACCGGATTGGAATACCTCAGATTTCAGCGAGTGATACCCGAGCCAATCGAGGTCTGACGGCCCTGCGGATCGACGATGATGCGATACCATCGCGATAGTGTTCGCTTCGATCACCGCTCGGTCACACTCGGGTCCGGGGTCGCCCGGAACGTCAACCCAGAGAAACGGCAGATCACGGATATACTCCGATACACGCTGTTCAAGTTCGTGTTCTTGCTCGCGAACAGCAGTCGTCTCGGCGTCGGGATTTTGCTCGCCCCAGTGGGGATACTCGTCGTGCCAGCCGTGCTTCTCGATCAGTGCCCGTCCAACGTGCAACCTGAAAATCGAGCCTCGGTGGTTGCCACCGCCGGCGTACTTCCCGCGAACGTTCCCACGGTGTTGCCTGAGTCGGTTCCAGAGCGTATTCGACGAGCCGGCACTGACACCGACGGTGCCGATCCGGGAGAGTCGCCAGTCGACCGCTGTCGCTGCGCGAAGGTCGCTTGCTGGCGAGAAGAAAAAGTAGACTCCCCGGTCGGGCCACTCTAACCGACCGTTGACATCTCCAAGGTAGTACGGCCCGCCGATCTGGTCACGCAAATCTGCTAAGACACTCAGAAACTGTCCGACAGGGCTGCCGCCCGACGCTGCTGTTGAACGCATCTTGGACTCCCTCACCCACCAGGGAGTCACAAAATATGGCTCTCAAGCATGACTGGAAAGACACCGCTCCCTCTCAGCTGTCACCTTCGACGGCATCGATCAAATCCGCTGCAGTCGATGAGATCCGGTCCAGCCGGTCCCGTAACGTCTCGGGAGCGTCACCGTCCCACGCCGCGAGGTAGAACGCCGAGTTGTCGGGGTCCAGCCCAAAGTGGCGACTGACCACGTAGGCAACTGCCTCAGCCTCGACCTCGCGTTTCGACCGCTCCGCCTCATCCGCAACATCGAAGTGAAGATCGGCGTGTGCGAACTCATGAATCAGTGTACTCGCAAGAGCGGCTCGGTTATCGCGGTCGATTGCTTCCACCATCGGATTCGTGGTCGTCACACTCCGATGCTCGCAAACACCCCGTGCAGACCCATGCTTCCATTCTTCCGGAGCGACGATTCTTGCGTCGACGCCGATCTCGTCGGTGGCGTCCAACAGGTCTTCGACAAGCCCATCTGGTTCGCCGTGGGCTTCTGTCTCCAGTTCGGGAAGTGGCTCACCCTCGGTCTGAGAGATATCGAACACCGACGTTGGCCGGAACCCAACCAGTCCCCGCTGCCACTGCTCGGGGTCTGTCTCGTCGTATTCACAGTCCGTGTTCTCGTGATACGACGGGGAGTTTCCACATTTGGGGCATTTTTTCGTAATGATTGGAGCCCAGATCCAGATGGCGTCCTCACCTTGCTGGACGTACCGGTCGAAGTCATTTTGCCACGTATTGTAGCCGGCGACCCGGGTTGCCTCGGGACACTGGAGCTTGATGAGCAGCGTGTTCCGGGCTGAATAATCGTGGAACTTCGATTGGACGTCGAGCCACTGCTGGAACTGCTCGCTGGCTTGAGCCTCGTTCGTGAGGTCGGCAAGGTCCTCGACCCACGCATCGAGTCGGTCACGCATTTCCTCATCCCGGGAGTCGGATTCGTCGAAGGTGCAAGTAGTCTTCTGGCTGGATTGTTCTGGCGTGTCTGACTGTATCGTTGACATTGATCTATCTCCGGGACGCGCTCTCGGGCACGCCCCCGCACCGCCACTGGGGGACAGAAAATTGACTGCTGCCGCTGGGACCGCTTTCGGAGTCGGGCTGGCGGGTAGAGAGTCATTACGTGAGCATTCCAGAGTTTAGCATTTACAATCAGGAGGGTGTCATAGAACTCTTGTCACACCGTGGTGATCGTGCTTCCCGGACTGTCTCTGCGTTCGTAGTTAGTGATGCCAACAACGGGCGGGGACACAGCGACAACTAGCACTTGTGCTCGTGCGTTGACGCGGCCTCGGGAGTCTGTTCGCCCGAGGCCGCGGTCCTTTACTGATTCGTTGGTTTGCTTGACTCCTGCTTGCTAACTACGACAGAGAGTCTCTAACGATATATACAGATGAATTCTGGGCTTACAAACCACTCGAAGAAGGCGATTCAATCGTCGGTAAATACGTCGTTTACAGCGGTGGAGACTGCTCTAGCCGCGATATCTACGCCAACTCCTGCGACATCAAAAGGCAGGCCAAAGTGTATCTCAGAGCCTCTCAGCACCGCCGCAGACTCCGCAGAAAATAGGTGACCAGACAATAAAATATGCTCTTGAATTCCCCTGTGAAAACCCATCCACGTGCTTCACGAGAACGAGCACGATCTTTACCAGTCGAAAACTATTGTATAACACGCACAAGTGTGAGCAGAAATCTGGGGTTGGGATTCATGACTTGGATACGTGCGATGTTGTGATATTTATACGCCCACTTCATCATGAGAGCAGGCGGTACGGGGGTATTCGATCAGACAATCGGCTCCTGATACTGGATACGGGCGATTTTTGTATCCACGTCCGTATAACCGAAGTCATTATCATTTATTAGGATCATCGTCCCCTCAGTCGGCATCGCGATGCCCTCGATTTTCGAAGGGAATCCGTCGTAGTCGTCTGTCGAGAACACAAGCGTTTTTTCGAAGCTGTCGACACTCTGGAGTTCGTCTTCAGAAAGACTTTCTAGCGTTTCATCGCGGTCTAGTTCATCATATTCCGCCGGAATCGGGTCCGTGTCGGCCATCGAGACGACGTAAAGCTTGGTCGTCGCACTGACCCGCTCAAGCACGAGTAGCCGGTCTTCATCTAACATGCGCAGTTCGCTGATTTTAACATCGCTCTGGTCCGGCGTACCGTCCACATTGTCCCGTCGGAAGGTTTCTGGCAGGTCGAGTCGATAGAGATACTGGTCACCCATCTCGCCCGATGCAGGGTCGAAAGTGGCTACGCGGATGTTTCGTGATGATTCTGAGGTTTCAACGTCGGGATTTGCAAACGGAGACTGTATCGCGAACACGAGTTGAGTCTCGTCCGGACTGATGCCCAGTGACTCGATGCCACGATTCAGCTTACGTCGACGCCACACTGCCGGCAGACTTGGCATAATCGGGTACGTTGCGTCAGCGAGATCCTCGTCGACACCCTCAGGGACGTGTCGGGCGACGATTTGCCCGTTCGGATTAACTTCAGCGATACTCGGTCCGTATTCCTCTGCAATCCAGAACGTATCATCAGTCATACGAACGACACCCTCGATATCCATGCCGTTCGGATCGTAGGGGATACGGTTGCCATTGATAGAGTACGCTCCTTCAGTGGTCGTTACTTCCAGCGGATTGCTGATTGCAGTGATATCATTCCCATCACTGTCTTTTAGTGGAATTGTTTCGGTGACCATTGCCGTGTTTGACCGGGCCCCGGTATCCAGGCGAACAGTGTATATTGACGGCGTGTAGCCCGGGTTCGTGAATATCTTGTCGCCAGTGTCTCCCTGGCAGAGAGACTCAACGCTCTTGTTGGCCACGTCCGGGGCGTCGCTGCAATTGAAGTTCGGGCCCCTATCAGCGATTGTGTAGAACAAGTCATCCGGGTCCTGGTCTCGCGTGCAGGCTCCGCTACCGAGACCAACGATGAGGTCGAGAGTGTTCCCGCCCCGGAATGTGACGTCTCCCATCGTCAGATACGATTCATCGACATCGAAAAATTCTATGTTCGGATCACTGATAGCGGACACGTTCTGTGTCGCGTCGGTAGTAATTGCATCTCTAAGTCCGGAAACGGTCGATGTACCGGCGAGACTGAGGCCGAACACGGCTCCCACACTGAGTAGTATCGACCGACGATTGAGCGAGCTTTTAGTTCCATTCGCCGCAGAATCACTTGGTTCTACCACAAGTGAACCCCCATTTGGGGCCCTGAAGTGTTTTTATAGTATCACTACTGAGATGATTATATCATTACGAGAAATATCATAGAACTCTTGACATACCGTGACCACAGTACTTCTCTGATTGCCTTCGCGTTCGTAATAAGTGGTTGCGATGATAAGATGTAGGCAGAGCGCGAGAGGTATTTTTATTCGCCCGTGAGCGCGGCCTCAGGTGTGGGTACGCCCGAGACTTCAACCCGCCACTGATTCACTGGTTCGTTCATTCCCAGTAGGGCGGTTGTATGACTTTACCGAAGAAGCGTTTTGCAGGGTCGTTTAATTTATTCTACCTCAGTATTCACCTACTCATTGGTATAATAACCATCTTATACTCCTCTACAGGGGGGATTGCAGAATACGATCACAAGTACTACAAGACACAACTTGTCCGAGCAGTCGAGAGTATACTCTCTCCAAAAGGGTGGGATCGGACAGATATTCGACGGGAGCTAGCTGATTCGACGGCGGGGAAACTGAGAGACTACTGTTGAAATGTGATAGGGGGACACCGGGTTTCCGGTGAAATCTGAGAGATACTGAGACTTCGCATGCACACCGGATTTCCGGTGAAATCCAAATCAGCCAAATCACCGCTGAATTGAACCACACGCACACCGGGTTTCCGGTGAAACAGAGAGCCATAGCAGTAACCGAGAACGCTCCGTATCAACTACTATTGCGTCAACTGGGGAGCATAGACAGACACACCAGATTTCCGGTGAAATTGCCCAATAAAGACAGTATAGCTGCTAAACCCTTTGATTACAAAAGGAATGTTCCTACGCTATCTGCGGATTCAGGGAAATCTACAGGAGGAAGAGCACAATAGAACTCCCCACAGCAAGGAAATGACCAGATACTATCTTTATTGCTATGTCTGACATACTTTTATATACAATACTAGCGTGACATTCCAGTAGCTGAATCGCTTTTCGTAGGTTAAAGCGAGATTTTCTCGCTTGTGATTTTCAGCACTCCAATCGAAAACACTCCACAGAACCGTTCTATCCTATTCATCTCGAGATTTTACTCCGGTACTTCGTTGGCTATCCCGCCATTGCGGATGAGGTAGATCGCAGTTGAAACCATGTTTCCGGTGTATCCTAACCCCCGTTTCATCTGGACACTAAACACCCTCTAGACGGTTTTCACCGGAAACGTGGTGTGTGTGTCTCAGGGAAAGTATCAAGACGTTTCACCGGAAACTCGGTGTACAAGCAATGTCCGACTCTGACGATCTCTTCATTCTTGAAGATCCCATTTTCGTGAACAAGGAACTGCTTGAAATCAGCCATCTCCCGGAAGAGGATCGCATCGTTGGTCGAGATGAAGAAATCAAGCAACTGGCTAATGCGGTAAATCCTGCCATCTTTGGCCAGAGTCCTAGCAACATCCTCCTGTATGGGAAGACTGGAACAGGGAAGTCCCTCTGTGCAAAATACGTTTCTCGTCAACTGGTCGATACCGCGTCTAAGGAGGGTATCAACGCTGTCTACGCATATGTGGATTGTGCCCAGGACAGCACCGAAACCCAGTCTGTGCAAACGATTGCGGACTCAGTAAATACGGAAGAGAATGATATCTACATTCCCGACAAGGGAATTAGCACTGCAACCTACTACAAGCGTCTCTGGCGGATTCTCGATATGCATTATGACGTCGTCCTCATAATCCTCGACGAGATCGACAAACTCGAAGACGACGACATCCTGATGCAACTGTCACGAGCTGGAGAGGCTGGAAAAATTGAAGATTGTAAGATTGGTGTCATCGGAATTAGCAACAAAATCAAGTATAAGGATCGGATGGATGAGCGGGTCAAGTCCAGTCTTTGCGAACGAGAATTTGTGTTCCCACCCTACGACGCTAATCAGCTCAATGAAATCATGAGTGCACGGAGCGACGCATTCAGAGAGGGAGTACTCGAAGGTGGTGTTATCCCTCGGGCAGCTGCACTGGCAGCTCGTGAGCACGGCGATGCACGAAAAGCGATTGACATACTTCGATATGCAGGTGAAATTGCCCAATCATCGGACATGAATACGGTTCCAGAAGACTTCGTTGTTCAAGCTCGAGAGCGGGCTGAGACTGATCGGTTCCGTGAACTCATTAGCGGCTCAACGCCACATTCTCGATACGTACTACAGGCGCTGACTATCCTTTCGGTTGACAATGCTGGCGATGGAGCTGATGATATCGGCTTCCGAACAACCCGAATCTACGACGTGTACGAAGAAATTTGCCGTCAGGAAGGCTCTGATCCTCTCTCGTTACGACGCGTCCGCGACCTTCTCAAGGAACACGCTTTCTTAGATATTATCGAACAAACGCGCCACAGTGGTGGTAGTGCAGAGGGGAGCTATACAGAGCATCAGCTCCTGGAAGATCCAGATGTCGTGCAACAGGTGCTCGAAGATACAATCAGCTGAATCGATTTTGTAAAACAGCGTACTACCACTGTTCCGTATCTCTGGATGGACTTAGTTTCACCAGAAATCCGGTGTCTCTCGTTAGCTGATAACCACTGATATTTGACTGTAGACTCCTGATTTCATCGGAAACGTGGTGTGCTGCGTCTGAGATTCCAACAGTCTACCCATGTGAGATAGTGGCGCTCTTTTCACCGGAAACCCGGTGTGGGCCGATGTGCTGACTCAACACTGTTAACCAACACTATATCACTTAATGCAGGTTAAAATTCCAGCTCTATGATGCGAGTATCTTGATCAGTTTCGTATAGTCAGGAACTCACTCGTTAGGATCGACCGGTCCCTTGTACTGTGATTTCACCGTGTCACCCTCTCGCCACTGCCAGTAGTAGTAGCGGTTGTCGTTGATCTCCTTGACCGTAATCGTCGCTTTGGCAGGGACTTCGCCCGGGAGATCGTCTGGTCGTTCTTCGACCTCTTCTTGATCTGCTGATTCCTTGAGACGGGTCTCACGTTCCTTGTGCTCAGCTAGCGCTTCAGCGTATGTAGCAACGTCACGCAGCCTCTTCGGATCCGACTCGTTGAGCGTGTTGACGATCTCCGTCGGGAGGTTCATCGGTGGTGTCGGGAGTTCGTGGGACATCAACTTCTCTGTCTTAACCAACGCGGGTCTTCAACGATATGTCTGTTGGTTAAATAGAGTCTCCGTTAGACAGAACTGCCGAAAGAGCCCGTAAATACCCTGTGAGTGCACTATCCATCTGTGCCCCGCAGTTTTGTATAAGAGCGACTTGTTGGAGATCTGGGTGCTACTCTTCGATGCCAGCCTCCCAGCCCTTGTGGAAGTACGCTAGCGCCAAGTCGGAGTCGAAGCACCGTCTGGAAGGAACGTGCTGCAAGACTGCTTGTTCTGGAATTGGTTCAACTACGCCCTCATCAATTAGACTGGTGACGACTTCGCAGGCTCGTGGCTCGTCGATCTCGACAGTATCGGGACGCCGCCGGTCACAGTCCTTTGCGATCTGTTCACGCTCAAAGCGCTCGTGATCTGGAACTGTTTGGTCCATAGAGGAAATCCCTCACCTAACCGGGGATACACAAAATAAGCGCTAACCAACAACTGCGAAGTATAGCGGTCGGTGTTGGTTAGCCGTACTACCGTTTCCGCAAAACCACACGGAACCGGCTCAGTTCGGGAGCTTTGGTGCTATCACGAACTGCATCGCTCCAGCGGCGTCAGGGAATCCGGATTTCAGCACGAGCGGGACCTCGTTACCGATGTGTAACGCCCGATTCGTGCCCTCTGGAAGGCCAGCGTTCGCTGATTTGACGAGCGACGAGTCCAGTTTTACCTCGACATCCGCAGGCTCGAAGGCAATTAGATCGGTGTCTTCCCTCCGGTACGTCATACTGTCAGTGTCACCGTCTGCGGCAAACTGCATTTCTCCGGATTCCGGGTCAACGGAGAGGTCAAACCGGCCGTCAAGCATATCTGCTGCATCGAGACCGAGAGATATGTCGTCTGGACTCAGGTGGACAGTCGCGGGGATATCAATATCCGGCATTTCAACAGGGTAGCGGAGCGATTCAACCGGATCAAGCTCGATGGTGCGCGTTATCCCGTCGATGTCGACTTCTAGCGTGCTGTTCGCCGCATCGAGTGCGAACTGTGCAAGGTCGCCTGCATCGCCAATCGAGAGTGCATCTCGAACTCGTCCGACGTCCACTCCCAACGTCCCCGTCTCCGCGTCGAAGGTGCTGAATGAACTCCCAGAAACACGCAGGTCGACCATCGAGTGCCCTTGCTGGTCGGCCGCTCGGATGGCGATTCCCGACTCTCCAATCCCCAGCCGCGTCTTGTCTGTGACCGTGCCAGCCGCCGCGAAAATCTGCTCAAACAACTGGACCTCGCCGCTGATCCGGAGGTACTGCGGGGCATTGAGCGCCAAGAGGTCTGCAGTGTCGATTTCTGCTTCGTCATCCGCCGACGTCTCTGGCACGCTCGTTTCGGCGTCTGTGGTTGCTGCTTCGGTGCTACTGGCCGCTGTGGACTGTGACATCTGGATTCCCCTCCACTTCCCGGAGGGTACACAAAATATGCCGTTGGCGGCGTCGGTCAGGGAACGACCGACGCGAGGCGATGGGTGCGATAGTCGACTGTCCAGCGCGAGTAGTTCCGTGTTATCCGGTACTCGCGAACGACTGCAACGTCTTCCAGCGACTTCTCGGGCTGTTCCCACGCAAATTCATAGCCGCCGATCACGTCTCCCTCGTCGAGATATCCGACCGGATGGTCCGGCCCGTCCCACTCAACCGAGATTGGGTCGCCACCGCTGGGGGGCTGGACTCCTCGGCTGACTGTCCCCTGGATGACGGCTGGATCGGATGTTAACCCGTGTAGCTGTGCCAAGTCTCTCGCCTCGATTTTGAATTCATCTTCCGCCCCGACGAACGAGTGATATGTTTTTCCGCGTACTGTTGCGTACTCTACGCCCTCGATATCGACACCGAGAGCGTCGGACAGCAGGTGGGCAAACTCAGCGGCCCCCGTACGAACTGTTTGGTTCTGCTCCTCGATCTGCAGGGTCGTCTCTGGCGTCCGGAGCTCCCTCGTGTATGGGTTCTCCGGCCGCTCAACAGGCATACAACTGCACAGGAGCGTCCCTTCTGGTCCCGTCAAAATCCACGGCCGTTTCCCGCACGGGATGGCGGTATATTGCGACGCAGTGTATCGGCCACCCCCAGTGAGGACTCGCAATGCCTTTTCCAGTGCTTGGGCATCAATCCCGTACCCGTAGCTGTCAGCAAGTCCGTCGGTGAATGTGACTCGAGTGTCGACCGAACTGAACTCGCCGTACGTGTTTGGAATTTGCAGGAGGTCACCAGTTGCGTACTGTTCAATATATGCCCCGACGTCTCCGTCAACGACCCAGCGCGTCTGTTGTTTTGTTGCTCGACCAGCCGACGTGTTGATCGACGATGCTGGCCGCTGCGTTATCAGCCCCCAGTCCTCGTCTGGGGATGCCCAACTACCACCGTCGCGATCAGGAGCGCGACCTGTCGTCGCACATCGGGCGATGCTTGCGGCATCGGGATCCAGGTTGTTGTCGGCGCTGTCTCCGTCTCCGAACGTACCGAGTGTGAGGTCAGTCATCCTCTCACCCGTCAGAGGAACACAAAATTTTGCCGGCGAGGCCAGCCGCTACAGTTGTTCCGACTGGTTTCATAAACCGTAGCGTTTGTGCGCCTCGTCTGAAGAGCGCAAAGACGAGCCGTTTGGGTAATCAGCGATACTCTTCAACGTCGACGACTTGTTTCGTCTCCTCATGAGTGAGGTCACCGTCGGCCGAGACCACTGTAGCATCAAGTTCTCGTCCGACTGCAGCAACGAGCGCGTCGACATCGTCAAGATACGGTCCCTGTGGTCCAACCTCGGCAGAGATTCGTCCCGCTTCAACCGACAGCTCTTCGTTGATTTCGTATATTTCACCCCACGACAGCGCTTCAACCGCCTCTTCAAGATCTCCAGATGGGAGGTTTCCGACACCAACGAGTGCTTCAGCGTGGGCGGGAGCAGGCATTACCCACAGCTCTTCCTCACCGCCGTTCGATTCGTAGTACGTTTCTGTGGCAGGGTGACCGCTCAGGTAATCGATAAGGAAGTTTGCATCAAGAACCCTCATGTATCCTCGCCTAACCGTCGCATCCGCTCTTTCCGCTTCTCTTTTGACTTCTCGCGCTTGTTTCGAATCCAGTCGGCGTCTTCATCAGAGAGAATCCCGAACCCGTCGTAGAAGTCAGCATCTTCGCTCTCATCAAGGACGCGTTCGAGCACGTCGTTGAACGATTCGCCCTCACGCCGACGACGGTCAAGCTGTCGCTTCACTCGATCGCTAACTCGTATCTGCTCATCAGCGGTCGCCATTGGTATGTCAACGTTGGCGTTGACATTGGTTAATCCTTGTCGGGGTGGAGTCGGTATGCCGACTTATTAAATAAGTTGTGAATCATACTGCATACACACACACCCGGGGTGTGTGTCTCCAAGAAAGTGCTTCTCTAGGCATCCAAAGATCTAGAGCAACTGCTGGTGTTACACTCGACACCCAGAGGGGTGTACTATTTTCTTCCCTCTTGGGAACACTCTCTACTATTGTTGCCGTATAGACTCTACTAACGGCAGAATCAATCGTTTACACTCGACAGTTGGGGTGTCTCACCCGAACTTACGGACTGGTAGATCCCTAGAATATCTAAATAAGGGTCTGAATGGTGTGATACGCGATTTAATGCCTATTTACACTCGACACCTGGGGTGTTCCTTGATTCGGGTACGAGCGAATGCCTATGCGTGGAGGTGTCGAATCATTCACTCTGTTCAGTCTTATTCCCGCTCACTCAGCATCGCAGAGTTGACCACATGAGGGAGTGTGCGGCGACATTGACGACATGGGAGTGGTCCACGACATGGACAACGTAAGGTTCTGGTTTCAGTCTGACTCGTCTAATGCCCCGCTTTTGCCCTTCTATGAAACTAGCCTAATGATGTTCTATTGATTAGCTTCTATGCCCTTATTGTGTCTAATTATATTAAATATGTCACCAGTTGGCACTGTCGATATACCTCCCAACTGCGGTAATTTCTGATATACGGTTTGGAAACTCTGCGGCTGATAGACTAGTTAACGAAGTTACTGGTTAATGAACTAATATATGTTTCTATTAGCATTAGAATTTATGCGGCTCGAAAATTAAGGCATTATCGAGTAACACTACCTATCACAATCTAGAACTCTTAATTTTGTTCACAAGTTTTTTGATAGCCCCACTGTCAACACGTGCTGGTGGATTCAGGGCAGAATTCACTATAAGTGTGAGAAAACTAATACAAAAACGGTAGCAGATCACCCGTGGGGCATCAGTGGACAAGCAAGACGCTCGAAACAGAGATATCTATGTCAGCACGAACTAACGCATCGAACGAATCGACTTCACGACCAACACTCTACAGTCACGCAAAGCGCCGGTTCGCCGAAGCGTGGCTCACGCCCGGTGTGCGACCGGCAACGCAGTTGCTGTTGATCCTCACGCTATTTGCTGGCTCTGCGATGGGCCAAACCGATGTCGGGAACATATACTGTGGCACTGCTGTCGAAGACGGCGTCAACGTCGTCTTTGGGGCACTGGCTGGCCTTGGTCTGCCGGCGACGATGGTCTTCGTCGGTCGCAGTGGACTCTCATACATGCGTGCGTCGGGGAACCCGAACCAGCAAAACGAGGCTCGCCGGGATCTTATCCTCTCGCTGGTCGGCCTCGGCGTCGTTGTGCTGGCAATCGTGGCTCCAGAGCTTATCACGAAGTTCGGGAACAACGTTGGCTTCGGCTTCTCGGACTGCGTGACGCCATTCTAAACGATGCCACCACTCCGCTCACTGCTGGTGATCGCGGCCTTTTGCTCGCTGCTCTTGACAGTCGCAGCTGCGGGGTCTGCGTCTGCTGGTAGCAACCCAGTCCAGATTGAGCGGGGGACGGCACACACCCTCACCGGTTCGAGCCACGGTGGCGCGGGGGTACTACAACAAAACGCCACCGCACCGAATGGCTCCAGCGGAGAGGGAACGGAAGCGAACGACACTGAAACCAACGAGTCCAGTGCCCGAGGCCCAGCGGCCAACGGAACGGCAGCCAACGAAACCGGGGGCAACGAGTCCGTCGACCGAGGGCCAGCAACGAACCAGACAGCCGTGAATAGGTCCGTCGAAGTTGGAGCAAGGCAGAACCTCAGCGCACGAGTCTCGTGCTACGAGAATGCCTCAAACCCACCAGCAAACGCCTCTGTCGGGGACAACGCGACGGCGGGTGTTCTCCCACCTAACCGGTCGTACAACCACAATCACACGTTCTTCCGTGCGCTGTGGTCTGGCGACCCCGATCATCCAGACCTCACACGGGCCGACCGGGCCGAGGCCGAGAACGGCACGCTGGCTGTTCTGCCCTCATGCACGGGAGATATGCTCTCTCGCGAGCCATCGAACACGACGCTGTGGAACCGGCCTGAACACGACTCGTTCCGGACTGGTATCGAGAACTCCTCGCGACCAGTGAACGTCACGGACACTCGCTCTGGACTCTGGATTCGTGACGCCTATGTTACGTTCTTCAGCGTCGAACCATCGACGGTTGCCCATCGAGAGTCTGGCACGGAGCGTCTGGTCCGTCCGAACGGAACCGTTCGTGCCATCCACGACTACCGGGTGTACATTTCGGAGTTCTTC
>NZ_JAVDDX010000010.1 GCF_030848575.1 Haloarcula sp. H-GB4
GATTTAGCCATGCTAGTTGCACGAGTTTAGACTCGTAGCATATAGCTCAGTAACACGTGGCCAAACTACCCTACAGACCGCAATAACCTCGGGAAACTGAGGCCAATAGCGGATATAACTCTCACGCTGGAGTGCCGAGAGTTAGAAACGTTCCGGCGCTGTAGGATGTGGCTGCGGCCGATTAGGTAGATGGTGGGGTAACGGCCCACCATGCCGATAATCGGTACAGGTTGTGAGAGCAAGAGCCTGGAGACGGTATCTGAGACAAGATACCGGGCCCTACGGGGCGCAGCAGGCGCGAAACCTTTACACTGCACGACAGTGCGATAGGGGGACTCCGAGTGTGAGGGCATATAGCCCTCGCTTTTCTGTACCGTAAGGTGGTACAAGAATAAGGACTGGGCAAGACCGGTGCCAGCCGCCGCGGTAATACCGGCAGTCCAAGTGATGGCCGATATTATTGGGCCTAAAGCGTCCGTAGCTTGCTGTGTAAGTCCGTTGGGAAATCGACCCGCTCAACTGGTCGACGTCCGGTGGAAACTACACAGCTTGGGGCCGAAAGACTCGACGGGTACGTCCGGGGTAGGAGTGAAATCCTATAATCCTGGACGGACCACCAATGGGGAAACCACGTTGAGAGACCGGACCCGACAGTGAGGGACGAAAGCCAGGGTCTCGAACCGGATTAGATACCCGGGTAGTCCTGGCCGTAAACAATGCTCGCTAGGTATGTCACGCGCCATGAGCACGTGATGTGCCGTAGTGAAGACGATAAGCGAGCCGCCTGGGAAGTACGTCCGCAAGGATGAAACTTAAAGGAATTGGCGGGGGAGCACCACAACCGGAGGAGCCTGCGGTTTAATTGGACTCAACGCCGGACATCTCACCGGTCCCGACAGTAGTAATGACAGTCAGGTTGACGACTTTACTCGACGCTACTGAGAGGAGGTGCATGGCCGCCGTCAGCTCGTACCGTGAGGCGTCCTGTTAAGTCAGGCAACGAGCGAGACCCACACTTCTAGTTGCCAGCAACACCCCTGCGGTGGTTGGGTACACTAGGAGGACTGCCATTGCTAAAATGGAGGAAGGAATGGGCAACGGTAGGTCAGTATGCCCCGAATGGACCGGGCAACACGCGGGCTACAATGGCTATGACAGTGGGATGCAACGCCGAGAGGCGAAGCTAATCTCCAAACGTAGTCGTAGTTCGGATTGCGGGCTGAAACCCGCCCGCATGAAGCTGGATTCGGTAGTAATCGCGTGTCAGAAGCGCGCGGTGAATACGTCCCTGCTCCTTGCACACACCGCCCGTCAAAGCACCCGAGTGGGGTCCGGATGAGGCCGTCATGCGACGGTCGAATCTGGGCTCCGCAAGGGGGCTTAAGTCGTAACAAGGTAGCCGTAGAGGAATCTGTGGCTGGATCACCTCCTACTGATCGGGATTGGGGCTCTGCCCCAACCCACCTTTCGGTGTTCGAGAACTCCGTCGACCGGGCACTTATGAACTATCAGGGCTGACAACCGTGCGGATCTGCCGGGCCCATAGCTCAGCGGGAGAGCGCCGCCTTTGCAAGGCGGAGGCCCTGGGTTCAAATCCCAGTGGGTCCATACGACGTGCCTGCCCCGAACCGTGCCCCTTAAGTGTGGGACGGCGATGGAATATGGTACGACGACAGATGCACCAGGCCGGGTAAAACCGAGCTTGGGAAGGGTCGATTCGCCCACCATCTCCACCTTGGGGGCGAATATGAAACCGTGTGTACGTGCGATCCAGGCGTCCACTGGACTCGTTCAGTTGAACGAGTCACAACGACGTTGGCTACTATGCCAGCTGGTGGATTGCTCGGCTCAGGCGCTGATGAAGGACGTGCCAAGCTGCGATAAGCTGTGGGGAGCCGCACGGAGGCGAAGAACCACAGATTTCCGAATGAGAATCTCTCTAACAATTGCTTCGCGCAATGAGGAACCCCGAGAACTGAAACATCTCAGTATCGGGAGGAACAGAAAACGCAATGTGATGTCGTTAGTAACCGCGAGTGAACGCGATACAGCCCAAACCGAAGCCCTCACGGGCAATGTGGTGTCAGGGCTACCTCTCATCAGCCGACCGTCTTCACGAAGTCTCTTGGAATAGAGCGTGATACAGGGTGACAACCCCGTACTGAAGACCAGTACGCTGTGCGGTAGTGCCAGAGTAGCGGGGGTTGGATATCCCTCGCGAATAACGCAGGCATCGACTGCGAAGGCTAAACACAACCTGAGACCGATAGTGAACAAGTAGTGTGAACGAACGCTGCAAAGTACCCTCAGAAGGGAGGCGAAATAGAGCATGAAATCAGTTGGCGATCGAGCGACAGGGCATACAAGGTCCCATGACGAATGACCGAGACGCGAGTCTCTAGTAAGACTCACGGGAAGCCGATGTTCTGTCGTACGTTTTGAAAAACGAGCCAGGGAGTGTGTCTGTATGGCAAGTCTAACCGGAGTATCCGGGGAGGCACAGGGAAACCGACATGGCCGCAGGGCTTTGCCCGAGGGCCGCCGTCTTCAAGGGCGGGGAGCCATTCGGACACGACCCGAATCCGGACGATCTACGCATGGACAAGATGAAGCGTGCCGAAAGGCACGTGGAAGTCTGTTAGAGTTGGTGTCCTACAATACCCTCTCGTGATCTATGTGTAGGGGTGAAAGGCCCATCGAGTCCGGCAACAGCTGGTTCCAATCGAAACATGTCGAAGCATGACCTCCGCCGAGGTAGTCTGTGAGGTAGAGCGACCGATTGGTGTGTCCGCCTCCGAGAGGAGTCGGCACACCTGTCAAACTCCAAACTTACAGACGCTGTTTGACGCGGGGATTCCGGTGCGCGGGGTAAGCCTGTGTACCAGGAGGGGAACAACCCAGAGATAGGTTAAGGTCCCCAAGTGTGGATTAAGTGTAATCCTCTGAAGGTGGTCTCGAGCCCTAGACAGCCGGGAGGTGAGCTTAGAAGCAGCTACCCTCTAAGAAAAGCGTAACAGCTTACCGGCCGAGGTTTGAGGCGCCCAAAATGATCGGGACTCAAATCCACCACCGAGACCTGTCCGTACCACTTATACTGGTAATCGAGTAGATTGGCGCTCTAATTGGATGGAAGCGGGGGCGAGAGCTCCTGTGGACCGATTAGTGACGAAAATCCTGGCCATAGTAGCAGCGATAGTCGGGTGAGAACCCCGACGGCCTAATGGATAAGGGTTCCTCAGCACTGCTGATCAGCTGAGGGTTAGCCGGTCCTAAGTCTCACCGCAACTCGACTGAGACGAAATGGGAAACGGGTTAATATTCCCGTGCCACTATGCAGTGAAAGTTGACGCCCTGGGGTCGATCACGCCGGGCATTCGCCCGGTCGAACCGTCCAACTCCGTGGAAGCCGTAATGGCACGAAGCGGACGAACGGCGGTATAGGGAAACGTGATTCAACCTGGGGCCCATGAAAAGACGAGCATGATGTCCGTACCGAGAACCGACACAGGTGTCCATGGCGGCGAAAGCCAAGGCCTGTCGGGAGCAACCAACGTTAGGGAATTCGGCAAGTTAGTCCCGTACCTTCGGAAGAAGGGATGCCTGCTCCGGAACGGAGCAGGTCGCAGTGACTCGGAAGCTCGGACTGTCTAGTAACAACATAGGTGACTGCAAATCCGCAAGGACTCGTACAGTCACTGAATCCTGCCCAGTGCAGGTATCTGAACACCTCGTACAAGAGGACGAAGGACCTGTCAACGGCGGGGGTAACTATGACCCTCTTAAGGTAGCGTAGTACCTTGCCGCATCAGTAGCGGCTTGCATGAATGGATTAACCAGAGCTTCACTGTCCCAACGTTGGGCCCGGTGAACTGTACATTCCAGTGCGGAGTCTGGAGACACCCAGGGGGAAGCGAAGACCCTATGGAGCTTTACTGCAGGCTGTCGCTGAGACGTGGTCGCCGATGTGCAGCATAGGTAGGAGTCGTTACAGAGGTACCCGCGCTAGCGGGCCACCCAGACATCAGTGAAATACTACCCGTCGGTGACTGCGACTCTCACTCCGGGAGGAGGACACCGATAGCCGGGCAGTTTGACTGGGGCGGTACGCGCTCGAAAAGATATCGAGCGCGCCCTATGGCTATCTCAGCCGGGACAGAGACCCGGCGAAGAGTGCAAGAGCAAAAGATAGCTTGACAGTGTTCTTCCCAACGAGGAACGCTGACGCGAAAGCGTGGTCTAGCGAACCAATTAGCCTGCTTGATGCGGGCAATTGATGACAGAAAAGCTACCCTAGGGATAACAGAGTCGTCACTCGCAAGAGCACATATCGACCGAGTGGCTTGCTACCTCGATGTCGGTTCCCTCCATCCTGCCCGTGCAGAAGCGGGCAAGGGTGAGGTTGTTCGCCTATTAAAGGAGGTCGTGAGCTGGGTTTAGACCGTCGTGAGACAGGTCGGCTGCTATCTACTGGGTGTGTTATGGTGTCTGACAAGAACGACCGTATAGTACGAGAGGAACTACGGTTGGTGGCCACTGGTGTACCGGTTGTTCGAGAGAGCACGTGCCGGGTAGCCACGCCACACGGGGTAAGAGCTGAACGCATCTAAGCTCGAAACCCACTTGGAAAAGAGACACCGCTGAGGTCCCGCGTACAAGACGCGGTCGATAGACTCGGGGTGTGCGCGTCGAGGTAACGAGACGTTAAGCCCACGAGCACTAACAGACCAAAGCCATCATTCATACGCACTGTGACTCATTCACCGACGATTTAACTCGTCGCTGAACGAGTCCAGGCGCAAACTGGATCGCACGTAATCACACGGTGGAGACCGATCGAGACTGGTATCCTCGTGGTTCGATTCCACGACTCGACGTTAGGCGGCCACAGCGGTGGGGTTGCCTCCCGTACCCATCCCGAACACGGAAGATAAGCCCACCAGCGTTCCGGGGAGTACTGGAGTGCGCGAGCCTCTGGGAAATCCGGTTCGCCGCCACCATTCATACCTAT
>NZ_JAVDDX010000011.1 GCF_030848575.1 Haloarcula sp. H-GB4
GAATCATCGCGGCGACCCACTGTTCTCGGCACGGCTCTTGTCGAAGGCCATCGCGACGCTTTCGACCGGCCACCAGTACGTTCCAGACCGATACACCCTCTACTTTCGTGGGCACACAGCACTGTACTTGGAGGGGCCGAGGGGCGGCGTCATCATCGCTGAACGACTCCCCGGCCTCGACTGACGCGGCGATTTTTCGTTCCTCCGGCGAGTGAGAGGATGACAGAACCAACCTCTGAAGTCCGTGATGGATCAGCCACGAACCGCAACGAATCGCCCATCGACGGGCAACCAATTGCAGTCGCCAAGCCTCCCTCGCCGTTTGTCTGGAAGGATGAAGGAGTCTCTGCGTTCGATGGCGCTGTCACCGTTCGTCCGGAGTCTGCTCGCTATTCTATAGCCGGAAAAGTCGTCGACGGTGCGGAGTATCTTGTCGCGACGGCCCGAGAGACGTTTACCCCTCCAACCGACTACCAGTTCCAGTCGTGGGACGTGCTCCAGTCCGGTCGCCTTGCCCTCCGGTCAGGCGAGCCACAGTTCCCGCCAGCGGACGTGAGCCGTGCAGTCGCAACGCTTGCGAAGCATCCTGCGTACCAGCCAGAACGATTCACGATCTTCTATCGTGGGTGTGAACCAGTGTATATCGAAGGCCCAGACGCCGGCATTGTCATCACCCCTTGGTGACTCGATAGCGGTTTTGTGTTCCTCTGGTGGGTGAGAGGATGTCCACGCACTCAGCGTCGACGCGAGCACAGTCGTTCCAGCATCGCCCGCCAGCAGACACAGGGGAGTGTTCCTGTCCGATTCACGCCAACGGTGACCCGTTCACGGCACCCCTCGGGATTCGATTCGCCGATCACGTCACCGTCGAACCAATCGACAGGGACACCGCAGCTGCCGTGTACGAGGCGCATCACTCATATATGGGGTCGCTGCCGTCGGTCAATCTCGCCCATCACGGGCTATACTTCCAAGACTCGCTCGTTGGAGCTATCACGTATCGCTACCCGCTGATCTCGAAAAAGCGCATTCGGTACGGCGTCGACGGCCAGCTCTGTCCCGAGCCAGTCGAGATCGACAGTCTTCCTGCAGAGATTCGAGCGACCGCCCGGCGAGTGCTTCCGTCGACGGACACACCAGTCGTTGATAGCGAGGTAATTTCTGGCGACTCGCTCGTCGAGGCCGCGCGGATCTGCATGGGCGTTCAGATGCCTAATCTTGCCTCAGCAGCGCTGGCTCGCTCCCAAGAACACTTCTTAGCGAGCGACGACCGCGACACTCGATTTCTCCTAACGTGGGTTCGCTCGGATTACGACGGGGCGATGGTTCGAGCACTGAAAGACAAGGGTTGGACCTGTACGGGCTATCGAGAGCCAGGGCAGGCAAGCAACCGCGAGGACAAGCCGATTCGAGAGCGCTACAAGTGGCGCTTTCTGTGCCCCGTAGACACTGCTCGCGAACAATCAACACTTGCACGGTGGTCTCGATGAGCGGCGTCCAGCCCGAGGCAACGGCCGAGTACTGTCGATTCTGTGGAGACAGAGCCGATATCTCCGGTGAGGCGTTCACCTACGTCCGGTGGCCCGATGAAGTAGATCGCGAGGATGGCGTGTTCGAGTTCACGATCTGCCGGGACTGTGCGCTTCAGGACCGCGACAACGTCGAGCAGGCAGCGTCGCTCTTCCACGAGGCAGATCGAGACCATCTTCTCACCTGCGACGTCTGTGGAGCCGTTGGCTGCGGGTCTGCTAGTACTCGTCGTCCAGCAGCGGAGACATATCGACTCGCAAGCATCATCCCCTGGTCGGTGAATATCAACGGCTTCGACGGGACAGTGACCTCTTGCACTGAGTGCAGTCCTATCGTGACGGTCGACTGTGTGAAACATCCCGACCGGACATACGACAACGAAGTGCCGTGTCTCGTCGAGCCACCGTTTGACTCAGCTACACAGACGACAGACGATGCTCCAACAGACAGTGAACAGGTTGAGATCGGTGGGTGGATTGGGTAGCTGACGGCATTTTCTGGAACCGGTGAGTCTGCTCATTTGCCAATGAGCAGTACAGAGTGGAGAGGGAACACGTAGGTAGAAGGCCTATCGGTTACTGAGTGGGACCGGCATGCAAGATACAGAGCAAAGTCGGTCGGACGTTTTGTGGTGAAATGGGATATCTTAGAATAGGTGTGAGTATCCAGTTATAATGAGTCCAATGCCGAGTATTCGGTAGAGCCAGATCTTCCCGCCTGATGGAGACGAAGTATCGCGTAGAAACTCAAACCCGGACTCATGTGCTCTTCTAGGGGTTATCATGTATACTATCCCAAATAGAATCGTTCCCAAAGCCGCAATTTGTATGAGCATTTCCATCTCAACCGTTATTGAAGTATACAATGGCTAAAATAAAAAAGTGGTCTGTTTTTCCTGAATACACGCTCTGCATCTTGCAAGACGGCGAAACATCATCTCTGTCTGGTAGGAACCTCAGCGGTCGGTTCGCAGACTTATTGAGCAGGTATCTCAGCAAACACAGTAAGTAACAAACCACCCACAGCGGCGGTAAGGCCCAATTTTGTGTTCCTCTGGTGGGTGAGAGGATGTCTCAGAATATGTCTTGCCGTCGTTTGGAAGGCCTGTCTCAGCCAACCACTCCGAAGTTCGTCGAGTCCATCGCGACAACCGTTCGAGCGCAGTCTGGGAGCGCCGATCTTGAAGCGGTCGTCCTCCGTGCGGTGGCCCGGCAATCGGACAGCATTGCCCTGCCGGATGTACTCGAACTTCGCTCGCTCCTGGACATCGACGGTGAGCAGGCAGACACGGTAGAGGAGCGAGTCACGACCATCGTCAGCGCCATCGAAACAGAACTCGCTGGCTGGGACCGGCGGGAGGTCCTCCCATGACGCCAGCAGGAACAGCGACGTTAGGCGATTTCGGCGCTGGTGGCCCACGTTCAGATGCGTTGATTGACAAGCAAAAGGCGGCACAAGAAGCCGCCGTCGGTGAATGGGAGTTCCTCGCTGTCGGCAACGACACGATCGGCTGGCACATCCCCGACACCGGGGCCACAGTCCTGCTCAAGCGAAGCGACACTGGATGGCAACTCGAACGAGCGACCAAACTGGTCGGGACGCGAAGCACACTCGATGCCGGGCTGGACCTTGCCAGTTCATACATGGCAGACCGACCGGAGGGGGCCTCGACATGGCGATGATCGAGCGCGAGCAGTGGCGTCGTGAGGAACGCCAGCGTGTTGGGGCAGCACTGGCACGCGCTCGGTTCTGGCAGTCGGTTGTGCCACACAAGGTCGGCTTCTGGGAGGCCGTCGACGAGACGCTTCTAGCTCACTACCCGGACTGTCGGTACAAGCG
>NZ_JAVDDX010000012.1 GCF_030848575.1 Haloarcula sp. H-GB4
GCACGAGCGAGACAGAGTAGAATACCGGGCCGGACTCACTCCTACTGAGGTTCACGGCTAGAACAGGTACTGCTACTGAGGCTCTTACCGAACCCAGCGGAGCAGTATTATCTGAGATCTGTTATAATCACTGGTGATGAATACAGGGCGCGTATCTCGTAGCGCAGCGTTGTGAGTTGTGAAGTCTACTAGATTACTCGGTCGGGTGCCCATTAGGCGAAGACGATGAGTAGCTGCCGAGTAGTTTGATACCAGCAATAGTAGCGATGAGGCCTCCGAGTACGCCTGAAACGCTGAATACGAGACTCTGCCAAAACAACATCTGAGTATTATTTTGGACATATCCAATATGAGCCAGTGTGAGTACCCCCACTCCGAGCAGAAATACGATGACCAATAGCCACTGACGAATCGAGCCAAGGAGCGCAGTTGTCTCGGAGGACATGACCAGAGATTCCTTCTTTTCCACCATTAGTGTGATGAATACACCCTCTATACCTTGCACGCCATTCTGTACCAATGTCAGGTCTACTATGTCTATTTCGCCAGATTAGGCAAGAGCCATCACTGAGCAGCCGTGTATCTTGTCGAGCCGCAATTTTGTGACTCCCTCTCTAGACGAGGGAGACAGATCATGACAACACAGACAGAGCGGACCCGTGGCCGCTTCGTCCTTGTCGGGTGCAGTGACGCGAAAACCGACGATCCAGCTGAGGCTCGCAACCTCTACACATCGTCATATTTCTCGGTCAAGCGATCGCTTGCTGAGGAGGCCGTCCAGTGGGCTCGAACTGCTGACCGACGAGCGAATACTTGGGGTGTCCTCTCTGCGGAGCACGCGATACTAATGCCTCGGCAGACGGTCGCCCCATACGACACGACCATTGAGGACCTGCGCGGAGAACCCATCGAGGGTGAGCCACACTATCGGCTTCCGTCGGGCGACCGAGTCGAGACCCAGCTAGATCGGTGGGCGCTGCGTGTCCATTCATCACTGGGCGATTGGCTCCGGCGGCCGTACGCAGCCGATCAGCAGGAGTCCCCCTGTCGAGAGTTGGTTGTTCTGGCCGGCAGCGACTACGTCGACGCGCTGCGCGAGCGTGGTATCTTCGACGGGCGGCCAACTGCGATTCGGACCGGGCGGGAAACGTACACTGCTCTTCCCCCGAAAGCGACAGTCCGCTTTCCCTTCCAGGAGCGAGACTTCGACGGGATGTTCGACCAAATGGGATGGCTCTCAGACCGCGCCGAAGAACTCTCGTCGGCAGCGGCTCCAGCCCGACGATCAGAACTCTCGGCCTTTGACGGGGGTTTCGAGCGCGACTCTGCTACGTGGCAAACAGGGCACAGTGGCGTCGACGTCGAAGGGACTGAGCAAGCGGGGCTGGATGCATTCGAGAGCGTCCCTGAGCGGTTCCTTGCCACGAAGCAAACGAGTCTTGCGACCGACGGCGGGGCAGGTGATCGACCTGAGTAGCACGCAAACCCACGATACCGAGCTTCTTAACCAACACTCGCGACTTCTGTTGGTTAATACGCTGGATCGAGCGATTTTGTGTTCCTCTGGCGGGTGAGAGGATGACTACAACTGATCCGACTCAGACACAGGACGGACAGCCAGACCAGCAAGCCGGCTTCGACTTCAGCAAGCCCGGACAGGAGCATGAGATTGAGGTGTCGTACTCGTGGGGGTATGTCGATACCATCTACATGGACGACGACGGCGAACTTGTCCGCTCACAGGATACTGATGGCTACTACCGCAACGACGAATCGTTCGAGTGTACCTGCGGGGAGACATTCGGTTGCGAGAGCAAAGCAAAATCCCACATCCGAAGCGAGGGCTTCCGAGGCCCGCCGGTGCCGGTCGCCGGCCATCCAGAAGCATTGCGTTGGGAAAACGAGACGATAACCGACTTCGGGGGGAATGTGGAATTCATTCCAGATGTCGCGAACACGGCTGGCAAAGTTGTCAGCGGGGCTGACTACCTGATCGCAACGGCCCGGACGACACTGACGCCGCCAGCAGACCACGGGTTCGACAGCTGGGAGCCACTGCAATATGGCCGCTTGGC
>NZ_JAVDDX010000013.1 GCF_030848575.1 Haloarcula sp. H-GB4
CGCCATCGGACTCCGGTCACGAGCCCAGCCAGCGGGAGGCCGTAGAACGCTACGTCACTCACAAGCGGGGGCAAGAAAGAGGCGACAGCAATCGCACAGAGATATGCCAGAACCATCGCTGTCCCCCCGATGGACGCGAAGAGCACCCGACTCGATATAGCACGCTCGTCGGCAGTGTCGCCCTGGTCGGACTGTTCATCGCTCCTCTCCGTCGTCGGTCGGTCGGTTGGAGTCCTCGTCGACCGTGGAATATGGTTGACCTCCAAGCGGGAGGACCCTCGGGACTGCCCCGCCTGTTCGGTCACGTCAGTCTCAGTTTCCTCAGTCCTTGGGACGTCACTCTGCAGCGGCAAGACTCTGTGAGTGTCCTCTTCGGAACCGCCGGCAGGCTCTTCTTTGAGCGACTGTGGGAGGTTTAGACGGCCCTCCTGCTTGACAGCGTCTTCGCAGGTAGAGCACACTGTCAGGAGGTTCGTGGTTTTGTTCGTCCCGCCGTTCTCGGCAGGGATTCGTCGCAGGACCTCCAACTCTTCCGAGGGGTACTGCATCTCGCAGTTGGCGCAAGTGTTGTTGTCCAACTGCTTCCGGAAAACAATCCTGTAAGGCCAGTCCGGAGGGTAGTCGCCCCGGTGGCTGTCAGGGTCGTCGTACTGCGATTCGATCCCTTCCTTCATTCTGAAAGACACTTCCTCCCGTCTCGGTATTTAAGCCGCGGGGTCGTTTTTTGCCGCGCCTGCCAGCTGGGCGCGCCGGTCGGTGCGCTCGGTGATGTTCATGTCTTCTGAGGCACGACACTCCTGGTCAGCGGCGGCTGTCGGCGATGCACAGCAGGCTGAGTACATTGGGTTCCTTCATCGCGAGCCCTTCGTAATCGATGCTTACCGTCTCGGATTCACCGTCGGTGTTCGCGAGGACTACACCTACCAGTCCTCGCTGCGGAACGTCGAGGTCCCGATTGAGATTCTGGACAACGACTTCCGGAATCCAGATTTGGACCGGTATATCGAGCGCTTCGAGCGGTACGAGCCGTCGGTTGGGATGCTTGGCGACGCATACGACCGGCAAGAAGCCCGTCGGTACAACCAAGCCGGACGGGAGCTGAAACGGAAGTTTCCGGGGACCGAGGTCATCATCGTTCCGAAATGCCACGAAGCAATCGACGTAATCGACGAGGACATGATACTCGGCTACCCGATGGGCTACTCTGACCAGACTGCCGAGGAGTACACGGACATCGTCGATTGGCGGGGGCGGCGCGTGCATCTGCTAGGGGCAAGTCCCACGAAGCAGTATCCAGTAATCGAGGAGCTAACACAGCCGCGTGTGACCGGCGAGGAGCCAGCCGATATCGTCGGCGTCGACTGGAACGGGGTCCACTTAGCGGCACTTCACGGGGAGTATTTCTCACCACACGGCTACGGGAGTGCGGACCATCTCTCGATCCGAGAGACGGTTCGAGAGAGTTTGCGACACATCCGGTCATACTGGAAATCGCGGGGTGTGTGGCCCACTGCAGAGACAGAGCGGAATCCGCTAACAGCGGAACCGATGGACCCCGTCTGGGCTGCTGACGGTTCGAGAGCGACTGTGGACGGCCTTGAGGATGCGATTGTCGTCGAGTACGAGAACGGACAGACACTCGCGTACCGGAGCCA
>NZ_JAVDDX010000014.1 GCF_030848575.1 Haloarcula sp. H-GB4
ACCAGGCGGCCAGATTGCAGTGGCTCCCAGCTGTCGAACCCGTGGTCTGCTGGCGGCGTCAGTGTCGTCCGGGCCGTAGCGATCAGGTAGTCAGCCCCGCTGACAACTTTGCCAGCCGTGTTCGCGACATCTGGAATGAATTCCACATTCCCCCCGAAGTCGGTTATCGCCTCGTTTTCCCAACGCAATGCTTCTGGATGGGCGGCGACCGGCACCGGCGGGCCCCGGAAGCCCTCGCTTCGGATGTGGGATTTTGCTTTACTCTCGCAACCGAATGTCTCCCCGCAGGTACACTCGAACGATTCGTCGTTGCGGTAGTAGCCGTCAGTATCCTGTGAGCGGACAAGTTCGCCGTGGTCGTCCATGTAGATGGTATCGACATACCCCCACGAGTACGACACCTCGATCTCATGCTCTTGACGGGGCCTGCTGAACTCGAACCCGGCTTGCTGGTCTAGCTGTCTGTCCTGCGTCTGAGTCGGATTAGTTGTCGTCATCCTCTCACCCGCCAGAGGAACACAAAATTGTTCGGTTCAGCGTCTTAACCAACAGAGGTCGTGAGTGTTGGTTAAGAAGATCGGTATTGTCGGTTTAGGTGCTACTCAGGTCGATCAATACTCCTCTGCGACCTCGTCGCGGAACTGCTTCCCCAAGTCGGTGAAATAGAGTCGCCAGTACAGGGTCGCACCCATCGTCGATACCGTCAATAGCAAGTGGGTAACTTCGGAGGCCGTGTCCGGGGGGTTCGTCCGGCTGTACTCCAGCCCAGTTTGGGCGTACACCCCAGGTGCCACCGAGTGAAGAAACGGCTCGATCGCGATCAGGTACGCCGCCATCACGAGCAGGGATGCCCCGAGAACCTCGATCGCGATCCGCATTCCGCCTTCCATCTTGAGGATATCGAACTCGTCCATCTCCATCTCTGTTCGCACGGTTGGTGAAATAAAATGTCACGGTCAAAGTCATGTGTGTGCGACTCGATGCGTTCTCCACGCAGGTCCTCGATGGGCGTGTCGTATGGGGCGACCGTCTGCCGAGGTATCAAGATCCTGTGCTCTGCGGAGAGGACACCCCAAGTATTCGCTTGTCGGTCAGCAGTTCGAGCCCACTGGACAGCGGCCTCAGCATACGATCGCTTGACCGAGAAATAGGACGATGTGTAGAGGTTGCGAACCTCCACTGGATTATCGGCTTTCGCGTCACCGCACCCGGCAAGCACGAAGCGGCCCCGAGTCCGTTGTGTCTGTGTTGTCATTATCAGTCTCCCTCGTCCAGAGAGGGAGTCACAAAATCCTCTGAGGGTGCGTGGCCGGGTTCACTCGTGAACCCCAGTGGGGATGAGTCCTGCCCGGTATTCTACTCTGTCTCGCTCGTGT
>NZ_JAVDDX010000015.1 GCF_030848575.1 Haloarcula sp. H-GB4
CCTGACCAGCAGGTCCGTCGAGTTGTCGGTCGAATTGACGACCTCAGAGGTGATGTTAACCTCCCGGATTGGCGTCGGGTTCGTCGAGTCCGTGGGCTGTTCGATGCTGTTCCCACGGACGAGCCCACGGATCTCGAAGTTCTCTGTCCGGAGTTGTTCCGCACTCCGAATCGTGAACCGATCCGCAGTCGTGAACGACTCCGACCGGTTGACCCGAATCTCCGGTGGGAGCGTGGTCCTGTTGGTCGCGTTCGCCGTCGTATTTCCCGTCGCGTTCATCGGATACGTCGCTTCGAGCGACGGGATGAACCGCCAGCCGTCGGAACTCTCGTTTTGGACGCGGTTGACCGTGACTTCCGGGCCTTCCGTAGCCCGGACAGCGTGGGTCTCAAGCGGTCTTACTGGCGTCGTCGTGTTTGCTGACCAGTTTTTCCAGCCGGGCGGTGAACGAGTGTAGAACCGCCACTTGCTCCGAACCTCGTATCCCCCATCGAACTGGACGCTCTGCCAGCTGCCGGGGATTACAGTCCCGATTCGATAGTCGTCAGTCGTGGCCCCTCTGCCGTTCGGAACGACGCCGGGCTCGACGACAACCTCCCGCTCGGGGAGATTCTCTACTTGGACCGTTCGTGAATCCGTGACCGTTAGCTCGTACTCATCAATCTCGTCATCGTCAATCTCCGAGAGATTCGTCGAGATCGTCGTGACCAACTGGAGTTCAGTCGTGCCGTTGATTTCGGTATAGTTGAGCGTGGGCTGGGCGGCAGTGCTGTTGTCCATTGCAGTGCCGTTGGCATACAGCGTCGTGTTCGTCGACGTGTTCACCACTCGGAAGTCGTCCTC